>JBASVF010000229.1:0-6918 GCA_049275795.1 Desulfomonilia bacterium | reverse complement strand
GGAAGCACGGAGAGCTGTATGACTGCGGGGGCCTGCCTTCCGTCAAGACAGGGCCCAGGGTGGTGGTGCTCGACTGCGGGACCAAGCACTCGATCCTGCGCTGCTTGGAGCAAATCGGGTACGAGGTCGTGCTCGTGCCTTCGAGCTTCGGCCCAGGCGAGATCCTTGCCCTGTGCCCCGACGGGGTCCTGCTTTCCAACGGGCCGGGCGATCCTGCGCCCCTAGAGCGCGAGACCCGGACCGTGAGGCAGCTGCTGGGAAAGGTGCCCATCTTCGGGATCTGTCTTGGCCACCAGGTCCTGTCCCAGGCCCTTGGCGCCAGGACCGGCAAGCTCAAGTTCGGACACCACGGCGTGAACCAGCCGGTGAAGAACCTTGCCACGGGCAGGGTGGAGATCACCTCGCAGAACCACGGGTTTCATGTGCTCGCGGATACGCTCCCCCCGGAGGCCCTCGTCACTCACGTCAACCTCAACGACGGCACCCTGGAGGGGATCCGGTGCCAAGGGCTGGATGCTTTAAGCGTCCAGTACCATCCCGAGGCTGCACCCGGTCCCCACGATGCGCACTATCTCTTTGCCGAGTTCGGCGGCATGATGCGCGCCCGCGCCGGCAGGTCCTGTGGAGTGCATTGATTTTATGGCCGGATGTTGTTTTTGCCGGGGGTGGAAAGAATATTTTCATAGGGGAGAACCCCGCGCTCAAGCACAGGGGTGCCCGATGCCGAGGAAGAACCGGATGAAGGATGGATTGTGGGCATTGATCAGGCGTGCACTCAGGTGGAGGTGGTATCTCTGCCACGACCCGGATAACCTCCCGCCAAGGTCCGTGGTGCTGTTCCCGGTTCTGCCCGATACGTTGTGCTGCGGGCTTGCCGGGGTGCTGGCGGTCAAGGGGGGAGGAGAGGCTCCGGGCGAACAGACACTCGAGCTGCTCGCCGGGCATTTCAGGGCGGTTGAGAGCCGCTGCCTGAACACGGTGCTCGGCGGAAAGGCCGGCATCGACGCCTACCTGGACCCCGAGAGGCTCAAGCGCTTCGAACAGGATGTGTACCGCCTCAAGCAGGATCCCAAGATCCAGTGGCAGCTCCACAATGAAAGCTCCATGAAGCGCCTCGAAGGCCTGTGCCGTGACCTGAACGCATTCGCCCGGGAGGAGGAGCGGCTCCTGGAGCAGGCCGCCGCCTCGTTCACCACCCGCGAGACCGAGGTGCTCAACCAACAGCTCATCGCCTTGAAGGACCTTTCCTGGGCCTTAAGCAAGGACGTGCTCGCCAACCAGGAAAAGATCAGGGACCTTTCCGGGAACTCCCGCGATCTCGGGCCAGAGGCCTTCGAGAAGTACCAGCGTCTCAACTTCACCTTGAACGCCCTCGACCGGCTCGAGGTCCGCGGCAGGGACTCATGCGGTCTCCAGGCCGCGTTTTGCTTCGCAGGCACACACGGGACCAGGGAGGTCCTCGATGAGATCAGGCGCCGCGGGCTGTACGAGGAGTTCGTCCAGCGCTGTTCGCCGGGAGACCTTCGCGACCGTTCCATCCAGGTCTCACCGTTAAGCCTGATCTTCACCTACAAAACCGCGCTCGTCACCGGCGACCTGGGCGACAATACCAGGGCGCTGCGCACCTCGATCCGGACCGACCGCATCCTGGGGCTGGTGATGGACCATGCGGCGGAGAGCCAGATGTACCTGGCGCACACGCGCTGGGCATCGGTCGGGCCCATCAGCGAGGCCAACTGCCACCCGGTGAACAACTTCGCCGTGCCGGCCCCTGCCGGGGAAGACTATGGCTTCCTGCCCGCGCGCAAGAAATTCCCCTTCTACGGGACCGGCCCCTGGAGCATCAACGTGGTGCTCAACGGCGATATCGACAACTACGCAAGGCTCAAGGAAAAACTCCGGGAGCAGGGATGTCTGATCGATCCGCGCGTCTCCACGGACACCAAGATCATCCCGCTTGTGATCGAGCATTACCTCGGGCTCGGCCACGACCTCAAGGAGGCCTTACGGAAGGCGGTCAACGACTTCGAGGGGTCCCATGCAATAGCCATGGAGAGCAACCTGGAGCCAGGCAGGGTCTTCCTGGCATTGAAGGGCAGCGGCCAGAGCATCTATGTCGGCCTATGCGAGAACCACTACGTGTTCTCCTCCGAGATCTACGGGCTGGTGGAGGAGACGCCTCACTTCATCAAGATGGACGGCGAGAAGGAGCGCATACCGGGTAATGCCCGTACCCGGGGGCAGATCTTCGTCCTGAGCAATGCCGCCGGAGGCGGCCTCTCCGGCATCGAGGCCATGTGCTACGACGGCGCCCCCCTGGAGCTGGGGCCGGGCGATATCCGGCGCGCCGAGATCACCACCCGCGACATCGACCGGGAATCCTTTCCCCATTTCCTGCTCAAGGAGATCCTGGACTCGCCGGAGTCCGTGAGAAAGACCCTGAGGGGCAAGTACCGGCTGGGCGAGGGGCTACAGGACGTCACCTTCAACCTTGACGAGGCCGTGGTGCCCAGGAGGCTGAAGAACGCAATCGCGAAAGGTGAGATCCGGCGGATCTTCGTGGTGGGGCAGGGCACCGCGGCTGTTGCGGGCGCTGCCGTGGCGGAGGCGGTCTCGCGCTCGCTCAAGGGCTCGGGTATCGCGGTGCAGGCACTCAAGGCAACCGACTTGAGCGGGTTCAACCTGGATGACGACATGTCGGACAGCCTGGTGATCGCCATCACCCAGTCCGGCACCACCGCGGACACCAACCGAGCCGTTTCCATGGTCGGGCAGCGGGGCGCGCACCTCATTGCGATCGTCAACCGGCGGCAGTCGGACATCACCGCCAGGGTGGACGGGGTCTTCTACACGAGCGACGGCCGGGACATCGAGATGTCGGTGGCGTCCACCAAGGCCTTCTACTCCCAGATCACCGCGGGCTGCATCCTGGGGCTGTATCTGGGCTCCCTGCTGGGCACCCTGTCCCAGGACAGGATAGCGCGCGCTATCGACTTGCTAGAGCAGGCGCCCGCCCTGATGCGCCGGGTAATCGACTCCCGTGAGGCCATCAGGGCGTCGGCCTGGGACCTGGTGAGAAAGAAGCGCTACTGGGCCGTGGTGGGCAGCGGCGCCAACAAGACCGCTTCCGATGAGATCCGCATCAAGCTCAGCGAGCTGTGCTACAAGACCATCTCCTCGGACGTGATCGAGGACAAGAAGCACATCGACCTCTCCTCGGAGCCGCTCATCCTGGTGTGCGCAGCCGGCAGTCCCGAGGCGGTGCTCGAGGACGTCATCAAGGACGTGGCCATATTCCACGCTCATGCCTCGAGCGTGGTGGTCATCGCGGACGAAGGCGAGCAGCGCTTCGCGGACATCGCAGACCGGGTGATCCACGTGCCGAGGTCCGGCTTCCCCCTGTCCGTTATCCTCAATACCCTGGCCGGGCACCTCTGGGGGTACTATGCCGCGTGCAGTCTCGACGCCCAGGCCGGGGCCTTCAAGACCTTCCGGGCGGACCTCGGGGCTATCATGCGCGAGCAGGAGAAGAGGGGGCTCTCCCTCTACGAGAGCATCGAGGACCGCGACCTGAGGCGCTCCGTGGAAGATTTCTCCGCCCTGTTCAACTCCTGGAGAAAAACCGGTATGCTCACTTCCTTGAGCGTGGAGACCGCCTCGGACATCACCCTGCTGCTGAAGTACGCGGTGGGCAAGCTGCCCATCGAGGACTTCTGGGGCGAGTTTGACGAGCACGGGGTTAAGGTCTCGCCGCTGGACCGGCTCGACACGGCCCTTGGGCGGGCTGTCGAGGAGCTCTCCCGGCCTGTTGACGCCATCCGCCACCAGGCAAAGACCGTGACCGTGGGCACGAGCAGGAGGGTGGAGGCGCCCAGGGGGCTCATATTCGACCTGCTCGAGGAGCTCTCCTTTACCGTGGAGAACATCCCGGCAAAGGGAGGCATCGCGATCAAGCGCATCCAGGAAGGGATCTCGGCCATCGACGGCTACACCCTCTACCGCGTGGCCGGCCTCGACGAGGAAGGCAGGCCGACCGATGCCTCCACCTTGCGGGTGCTGAGAAAAGAAGGCGCCGCAAGGGGCATACCTTCGCGGTTCGAGAGAGAGGGGACCCTCATGGGCACCAAGAAGACCATCGTGCGCAGCGGCGAGGTGTATGCCGGGGAGGGCAGGTCGGACCACGCACCCATCGTGATCGTGCCGCTCATCAACAGCGGGAGGGCTGTGGAGCACCTGCTGCTGTTGCATGTCCGGTTTCTCGAGGACATCGGCGTGGAGCGCAAGAAGGAGATCCTGGGCGAGAAGTACGGAGATATCAGGAACCTTATCGACGAGTACAACCTGGCCTGGGACGATAAGTATCTCGGATCACTGCCCTTGAGCCTGCTGCTCGGGGAGGACCTCGAGCGCATCAAGGACGCGATCTTCAAGCGGCACGGCATTACGGGCCGGAAAGGGCCGTGAAGGAGGGCCGCGTGTCCGGAACGTGCCGTCACTTCAGGTGGAAGCCGCTGGAATACAGGAGGAGCGGACCATGGATATGAAACCGAGGTGCTATGACAAGATCAAGAAGCTGCTCGAGAAAGGCGTCGACCTGCCCAATCCGCTCACCCTGGACATCGGCGAGGACGTCGACGTGAGCCGCATCTCGGGAAGGGATGTCACGATCTATCCTGGGTGCAGGATCTACGGCAAGCGCACCGTGATATCCTCAGGCTGCCGGATCGGCCGCGAGGGACCGGTAACGATCGAGGACTGCCAGCTCGGGCGGAGCGTGGAGCTCAAGGGCGGGTACTTCAGCAGGTCCGTGTTCCTCGAGAAGGCGAACATGGGTCTGGGCGCCCATGTGCGTGAAGGCTCAATCCTGGAGGAGGAAGCGGGCGGCGCCCACTGCGTGGGGCTCAAGCAGACCATCCTCTTCCCCTTCGTGACCCTGGGCAGCCTCATCAACTTCTGCGACTGTCTCATGGCAGGGGGGACCAGCCGCAGGAATCACAGTGAGGTGGGCAGCTCGTACATCCACTTCAACTTCACTCCTGACGGCGACAAGAGCACACCCTCGCTCATCGGAGACGTGCCCCGGGGCGTCATGCTCAGGGAGGCCCCCATATTCCTGGGAGGCCAGGGGGGAATGGTGGGGCCGCTGCGCGTAGGCTTCGGCACGGTGGTGGCTGCAGGCACCGTCCTGAGACAGGACTTTCTCGAAGACAACCGGCTCGTGACCTCCGGAGGGGGCCCCGGGACCGTGCGTGAGTACCGGCCGGCCCTGTACCCGGGCCTGGAGAGGATCGTGCGCAACAACCTCATCTACCTTGCCAATCTCGCTGCGCTCAGGGAGTGGTACGTGCACGTGCGAAGGCCGTTCCTCGAGGCGGAAGAGTTCGGAGAGCTCATCCACGCCGGGCTCCTGGACAAGCTCTCTCTGGCCGTAAAGGAGCGGCTCAAGCGGCTGGAGGCCCTGGCCGAGAGGGTATCCCGGGATCCGGAAGCTGGCGCCGGGAAAGACACCGGCATCAGGAGGTCCCTGGCGGAGAATTTTCACAAGGTTGCGGATGCCTTCACAAGCAGCGCTGATGGGGACCCGCAGGTGCTTACCTATCGCGGGGCATTTCTCGAGGGGCTCCACAGGGCAAGGCAGGAGAGCGGAAAAGGGTACGTGGAGGTCATCCAGGCCCTGCCGGCCGAGGTCTCTTCGAAGGGCACGAAGTGGCTGGAGTGCGCGGTCGCCTCTCTTTGCATGAAGGCTTCGGAGGCCGTCCCCGGCCTCGAGGTATATGACAGGAAATGCAAGCTGGGCTCAACTCATGTTTCTCAAGGAGGATCAAATGGGTAAGCTTTTCGGTACTGACGGGATACGCGGAGAGGCCAACCGCTACCCCATGAACGCACAGATCGCCTTCGCGGTCGGCCAGGCGGTGGCATACCTGCTGAGGAACGAACACGACCACGCGCGGATCATCATCGGGAAGGACACGCGCATCTCGGGCTACATGCTCGAGAGCTCGCTCGAGGCGGGCATAACCTCCATGGGGGGGAACCCCTACCTGGTGGGCGTGCTGCCCACGCCGGGCATCGCCTACATCGCCAACAGCATGCGGGCGGACGCAGGCATTGTGATCTCGGCCTCGCACAACCCCTTCCAGGACAACGGGATCAAGATCTTCGGCGGCAACGGGTTCAAGCTCTCGGATGACCAGGAGAACATCATCGAGGACTTGGTGCTCAACGACAAGCTCTCGAAGCACCTGCCTCCCTCGAAGGGCATGGGGCGGGCGCTGCGCATGGGAGATGTCAACGGCCGCTACATCGTGTTCCTCAAGAACAGCTTTCCCCGGGACCTCTCCATCGAGGGCATGAAGATCGTCCTGGATACCGCCAACGGCGCCACCTACCGGGTAGCTCCCGATACCTTCACCGAGCTGGGAGCCCGGGTCGAGGTGATCCACAACACGCCGGACGGGCTCAACATCAACGACAACTGCGGCTCGCAGTATACCGAGGACCTGAGGAAGCGGGTCGTGGAAACCGGCTCGGACATCGGCCTGGCCTTCGACGGGGACGGCGACCGGCTCATCGCGGTCGACGAGAAGGGCAGGGAGATCACCGGCGACCAGATCATCCTCATCTGCGCCCGGATGCTCAAGGAGAACGGCAGGCTCAAGAACGACCTGGTGGTGAGCACGGTCATGAGCAACCTGGGTTTCAGGGTGGCCTGCAAGAGGCTGGGCTACCGGCACCACGCGGCCAAGGTCGGTGACCGCTACGTGCTCGAGGACATGCTGCGCCTGGGCGGCGAGATCGGGCGCGAGGACTCCGGGCACGTCATCTACCTTGACCACCACACCACCGGGGACGGCATACTCACCGCCCTGCAGCTCGTGGCCGCCATGGTGCGCAGCGGGCAGCCCCTCTCGGAGC
>JBASVF010000228.1:0-1786 GCA_049275795.1 Desulfomonilia bacterium | reverse complement strand
CCCCTGGAGCGCGTCGAGGGAAGGGCCGTCATTGCCATGGCGGTGAAGGTGGGCTCCACCCGTCTCATCGACAACCTCATCCTGGAGGCCTGAGACCGGGGTTTCTGAAAGACCCTCCACCGCCGGCCCCGTCTTCCGGTTCCGGATCGCGGTCTCGGCGATGGAGGTCTGCTTTGAGGACTGGATCCGGGCGCCTGGATAGGAATAACCGGTTCAGCAAAGAGAAGACAGAAAGCCGCGAACGATCTCCGAGAGCCGCCCCACGTCGGTAAGGAACGCGTCGTGGCCGTGGGCGGTCTCGATCTCTACATAGGAGACCTTCACGCCAAGCCCGGAGAAGAGCTGGACGATCTCCTGCGACTGCGAGGATGGATAGAGCCAGTCCGAGGAGAACGAGACCACGAGGCCCTTCTTCCCGCGGAGGTGGTTGATCCGTGCGCCTCGCTGCACCGTGGCTCCGGGTTGCCGGACGGCCCCCAGCGACGACATGAGATCGAACTTGTCGATGGCGCTGGTGATATAGAGGTAGCTGTTGGCGTCGAAGCGCCTGACGAACGAAACCCCCTGGTAGTCGAGATAGCGCTCCACCTCGAACGAGGGCCGAAACACGGCCCGTGAGTCCTTTCCCTTGCGGATCCTGCCGAACTTCTCCTGCATCCTCTTTTCCGAGAGGTAGGTGATGTGGCCGATCATGCGCGCCACCGAAAGTCCTCCCTCCGGGGGCACCTCCCCGTAGTAGTCTCCCCCGTTCCAGCGTGGGTCGGCCATGATGGCCCGCCTGCCCACCTCGTTGAAGGCGATCTGCTGGGCCGAGTGCCGCATGGTCGAGGCCAGGCAGATGAACGACCTGCACCCGGGTGTGCCATCGCAGAAGAGCTGCATGGCCTGCATCCCGCCCATGGATCCCCCGGCAACGCAGAGGAGATCTCCGATTCCCAGGTGTTTGAGCAGGATCGCCTGTGCGCGAACCATGTCGCGGATGGACAGCGGCGGGAAGGCCAGGCCGTAAGGTTCCCCGGTCACTGGGTTCGGTGAGCCCGGGCCGGTGCTCCCCCTGCATCCGCCGAGCACGTTGGAGCAGATCACGAAGTACCGGTTCGTGTCAAAGGCCTTGCCCGGGCCGATCATGGCGTCCCACCAGCCGGGCTTTCGGTCCCCGGGGTGGTAGAAGGCTGCGTGCGCGTCTCCCGAGAGCGCGTGCTCGATGAGCACCGCATTGTCGCGCCGCTCGTTGAGGCTGCCGTAGGTCTCGTAGGCGATGTCGATCCTGGGCAGCGTATCGCCCGACTCGAAGGTGAAGGGCCGTTCCACGGGCAGGACCTGGGTCTGTACGAAAGCAGTGGTATCGACGTTCCTCATGCGTGCCTCAGCTTGAAGATCGCCTCTGTGGCAAGAAGGTTGTAAAGCGGCAGCCGCCGTGCGCTGACCAGGTTGAAGGGATAGAAGTACCGGGCGTCCGTGACCGCGACCCCGATCTCCTTAAGTGAACGCACGAATTCCCTGATCGACACGAATCGAAGCACCGGTGTGTCGTGCCATCCTCCGGAAAACCTGATCCGATCGTCCACCATGCCTCGAGTCAGCACGCTCATGCGGTTGCGCAGGTGGCCGAAGTTGGTGATCGAGATGATGGCGGACTTCCCCACCCGGAGCATCTCCTCGATGACCCGGTAGGGCCGGGTGATCACCTGGAGCGTGGCGTTGAGCACCACGTAATCGAAGCTCGAGTCCTCCCATGCCGAGAGGTCCCTGTCGATGTCGGCCTGGTACACGCAGAGCCCCTTGC
>JBASVF010000227.1:0-6100 GCA_049275795.1 Desulfomonilia bacterium | reverse complement strand
GTATGAACGGGAAACTCTCTTACCACACCTGCATGTCATAAAAAATGGATTTCCTGTCAAAAAATCAACCCCGCAGGATATGCCCGGCAGGCCGGGGACGAGTCCCTCTTTGCTTGACACGATATCCCAAAAGACATAGACAGGGGTGGACACCTGAAGTCATGAAATGTCCACTGGGGAATCGATGAAGAAAAGACGCGACAGAATAGGTATATTCGACTCCGGCATCGGCGGCATCACCGTTCTGAGAGAGGTTCTCTCCATGGTTCCCGACGCGGACGTAGTGTATCTGGGAGACTGTGCGAGGCTGCCTTACGGGACGAAGTCGCCGAAGACCATCATCCGCTACAGCATCCAGTGTGCAAGGTTTCTCGCTTCCAAGGACATCGACATGCTGGTGGTGGCGTGCAATACCGCGAGCTCGCATGCGTTGCCCGCACTGGAAGAGGCCCTCCACATCCCGGTGGTCGGGGTGGTCGCTTCCGGGTCGAGGGCGGCCATCGCAGCCGGCGGAAGCCGGATCGGGGTCATCGGAACCCCGTCGACCATCCGCAGCGGGGCCTACGAGAGCACGCTGACAGCGCTCGATCCCAGGGTCAGGGTGTTCTCGCAGGCATGCCCCCTGTTCGTGCCCCTGGTGGAAGAGGGCTGGTTCGACGATGCGGTCACCGAGCAGGTGGCACACCGGTATCTCGACGGACTATTGAGCCGCGGGATTGACACCCTGCTGCTTGGCTGCACGCACTATCCGCTTCTTACGGGCGTGATTCGCAGGGTGGCAGGCGACGGTATCAGGATCGTGGACTCGGCCCGCTCCACCGCACAGGCCGTGGCGGATCTCCGCACCGCCGGAGAGCCGGCGGGCGGTGATCGTACGGTGGTCTTTTATCTCTCCGACGTATCGGAGCGGTTCATCGAGCTGGGCGAGGTCTTTCTCGGCCGGAGGATGGAGCACGTTCACGAGGTGGATCTGTGTTTCGATAACTTGGCATGAATCGTGAATGCGGGGATGAGCTGATGAGTGCGAAAAAACTGTCAAAAGTGAGGAACATGGGCTTCGTGGCCCATATCGACGCAGGAAAGACCACGGTGACCGAGCGCGTGCTCTACTACACGGGCAAGATACACCGGATGGGCGAGGTCCACGAGGGCCAGGCGACCATGGACTGGATGCCCCAGGAGCAGGAGCGCGGCATAACCATCACCTCGGCGGTGACCACCTGCGCCTGGAACGACCACACGATCCACGTCATCGATACCCCGGGGCACGTGGATTTCACCATCGAGGTCGAGCGGTCCCTGAGGGTGCTAGACGGCGCCGTGATGATCCTGTGCGCGGTGGGAGGGGTACAGGCGCAGACAGAGACGGTCTGGCAGCAGTGCCGGAGATACCGGGTACCGACCATTGGGTTTATCAACAAGCTCGACCGCCTGGGAGCGGACTTCGACTCAGTGCTCAGGCAAATGAGCGATCGGTTGGAGGTGAGACCCCTGCCGCTCCAGATTCCCTACTACGAGGGCGACCTGTTCAGGGGCGTGGTGGAGCTCGTTGAATGGCGGCTCCTGGTCTGGGATGAAGACACCCTTGGTGCGACCTTCCAGGTGCTTCCCATTCCGGACGAGCTGCTGGAAGAAGCGGGCAGGGCGCGGGACCTTCTGCTGGAAGCTCTGGCCGATCACGACGACGAGATCATGGAACGCTACTTGTCAGGCGAGGCCCAGGACGAGGCGAGAATCCGCGAAACCATACGGAGGATCACCCTCGAGAACAAGGCCGTCCCGGTTCTTTGCGGATCCGCCCTGAAGAACAAGGGCATCCAGCCGCTGATCAAGGCCATTGTGGACTACCTTCCCGCGCCCAATGAGGTAAAACCCCTGATCGCCCATGATCGGATCACCGGCGAGAAGGTGCCGGTTGAGGTCACGACCGACGGACCGATGGTGGGCTACGTGTTCAAGGTCCACATGGACGAGGGAAGGAGGCTGGTCTATATCAGACTCTACTCGGGCACCCTGAAGGTCGGCGACGAGGTGTACAACGCCACCCGGGACACCAAGGAGAAGATCGCCCGGCTCTTCGAGATGCACTCCCATGCAAAGCAGCGGATCGACAAGGCCTCGGCAGGCGATCTCGTGGCCGTGGTGGGGCTGAAGAACTCGGTTACCGGAGACACGCTCTGCTCCTCCCCGGACAGGCCGCTGGTGCTCGAGCCCATCGCGGTCCTCAAGCCGGTCATCTCCGTGGCGATCGAGCCCAGGAGCTCCGAGGACAGCTCTCGGCTCGAACCGGCCATGCAGAAGATAATGGAGGAAGATCCCACTATCAGGGTGAACGAGGACCCGGATACCGGGCAGGTCATTCTCGCCGGCATGGGGGAGCTGCACCTGGAGATCGCGGTGGACCGGTTCAAGACCGCCTTCGGTGTCGACGTCAAGGTGGGCAGGCCCCAGGTGCTCTACTGCTCCACGATCGACCAGAGTGCCCAGGCCGAGAAGATATTTGAGAAAAAGATCGGCGAAACCGATCATTTCGGAGAAGTCGCGGTGTCCGTCAGGCCCGGCAAGCGCGGGCAGGGCAATGTGTTCTCCATCGAGGGAGAGGTCCCGGCGGATATGAAGGCCCATGTACTCTCCGGGATCCAGGAAGCCTGTCTCGCCGACCCGGTCTTCGGGTACGAGGCCGTGGATATCGAGGCGATTGTCCACAAGGTGGCTGTGAGCGAGAAGACCACTCCCCAGGGGCTTAAGATCGCAGCGCAGATGGCCATGCAGGACGCCATGACCAAGGCGGGCGTTGTGCGGCTGGAACCGATCATGGAGATCGATGCGCTGTCCCCGGAAGAGTATGTCGGTGACGTGGTGGGAGACCTGAATTCGCGCAGGGCGAGCATAGAGAGCGTGGTCATCAAGGGCAAGTATCACGAGATCAAGGCATTTGTTCCTCTTTCCAGGACCTTCGGCTACTCTACCGCCCTGAGATCCCTCACCCGTGGAAGGGGGAGCTTCAGCATGATGTTCCACGGATTTGACAAGGGATGACATTCTGTGGGAAAGAAGGGTGATGAGGCTTCATACGGACGGACCGGATGTTCTGAGAAGCCCTCGGAGAGCGTTTTTTAAAGGAAAGGAGCATGCCTTTCTAAGCAGGGGCGGCGGGCCATACGTGGCGGCCCGGGAATGAAATGCCAATCAGCAATATTGCAAAGCACGCATCAGGAATCTTAAGGATCCTGGCGCTCACTCTGTTCGCCTGGATCGGGGCGGGAATCATCGTCAACGTGGCAGGGTACTTCCTCTACAGCTATCCCCACTCCCCGGAAAACCGGTCCTTCCAGGAGCCCCGCGCACTGGAAAAGACACAGACCCGGGCGGCCTACGACGTTATCCTCGAGAGGAACCTCATGCATGTCTCCCGGAGCAAGGCCGCAGACACCGGGGAAGAGCACGAGACCGACGTTGTCCGGCCGGTCGCGGAGCTGGGATTGAAGCTCAAGGGGACCATCGCCGGCTCCCGGGACATTGCCCGGGCCATCCTCGAAGACCAGAAAGAGCAGAAGAGCTACCGGATCGGCGACGAGATCAAGGGCGCAAAGCTCCTGGCCATCTACCGGAACAAGGTCATCATGGACGTTGGCGGCCAGGAACAGATGCTCGTCATCGAAGACGTGAAGACCAAACCCGCATCCCCGGCCCCCTCCCCGGGCGCGCCCCGTGCCGGGAGACCTCCTGCGGGAGCCCCTCTGCCGGGCGTGGATTCCGGGATGCCGAACCTCATGGAAAACCTGGATCAATATATCGGGAAGGCCAGGGTCGTTCCGTACTTCAAGGGAGGGCAGCCCTACGGGTTCAGAGTCAGCAACTTGAGCAGCGACGCCATGATCTACGATCTCGGCATCAGGTCGGGTGATATCATCCGTTCCGTCAACGGCATCCCCATCCGTACCCCCGAGGACGCCTTCGCCGCGTACCAGCAGTTCCAGAACGAATCCAGCCTGCAGGTGGAGCTGGAGAGAAACGGTGAATCCACCACGGTGACGGTGCCGCTCCGGTAGGGCGCGGGCTCTGCCAGGCGGACATCGTATAAGGGTATGAATGGACGGTAGCCATGTTTGAGGGTTTTTTCGGGCTTACAGAACATCCTTTCAACCTCACTCCCGACCCCCGCTTTCTCTTCCTCTCAGAGTCGCACCAGGAGGCGCTCTCCCATCTGCGTTACGGGATCGAGCACCGAAAGGGTTTCGTGCTCATCACCGGGGAGGTGGGCACGGGCAAGACCACCCTGTGCCGCGCCCTGCTGGCCTCGCTGCCAGCCAATACCCGAACCGCACTGATCCTCAATCCATCGCTCTCCGCCGTAGAGCTGCTTCAGGCGATAAACCACGATTTCGGCATCCCCTGCACCTCCACCTCCCGCAAAGAGCTCCTGGATCAGCTCTATGCCTTTCTCATTCAGGCAACCATAAACGGTGAAAACGCGGTGCTCATCATCGACGAGTGCCAGAATCTCACCCCCGAGGTGCTCGAGCAGGTCCGCCTGCTGTCCAACCTCGAGACCGAGAAGGACAAGCTCCTGCAGATCGTCATGATCGGCCAGCCCGAGCTCGCAAAGATGCTCTCCTCTCCCAACTTGAGGCAGATCAACGACCGCATCGTGCTCAGATACCACCTGCTGCCGCTCGAACGCCGGGATGTCGGCCGCTACCTCCGCCACCGGATGGAAGTGGCGGGATCGTATCAAGGCAGGATTTTCACCTGGGGGGCGCAGCGGATGATCCACCGGTATTCCCAGGGACTTCCCCGGAGGATCAATGCAATCGCCGAGCGGTCCCTGCTGATCGCATTCCTGAAAGGCAGGACGAAGGTCACCGCGAGAACCGTCGCCCTGGCCCGCCGGGAGATCCAGGGCAACTCCGAAGAGGCAACCCCGCAAAGGAGAGCGATCATCCCTGCGTCGATCGCAGCCGCCTTTGCCTTGATCGTGGCCGTTACCTGGCCCACCGTCTTCCCCGAGCTCTCGGACTACATCACCCCTCCCATCGTGGCTACCGATCACGAGGTTCCCCTTGCGGACGGCGGGGAGAAAATCATCCCGGTCTCCACCGGACAGTACGTGATACCCGACTACGTGGGCGCTCTGGAGATACTGGCGAGCCTCGAGGACGGCCTGGCCGGTCCCGGGATCCTCAACCTCCATCCCGAGCCCGGATCCCTGAAGTTCATTACCAGGCCGTCGATCGCATCGGTCGAGAACGGGTACGTGGTCCTGGTGCACGCAACCGACGAGTATGTGCGCGTGCTCGGAAAGGACAGGGCCTTTGTCGAGATACCCATGGGTGAGTTCAAATCCCTGTACCGGTGGAACATCATCCTGACCTATGACCCCGTCCAGGAGGGCACGTATTACACCCGCGGCGACTCGGGCTACGAGGTTCAGAGAATTCAGCGCATACTCAGGGAGATGGGGTATTCAACCCAGATGGGCGGCGTCTACGACGTGGCTACGGCAACAGCCGTGGAGCGGTTGCAGGAGGACTTCGGCCTGAGGCGTGACGGGGTAGCTGGCGAGGAGACGCTCGCGCTTCTCGACATCATCGAAAAGGGAACGTGATGAGCTCCATATACGATGCACTCAAGAGGATCCAGGGAAGCAGCGAAACACAGCTGTTTTCGGCCCCTCCGCAGGGTGCACCGGCCCGGGGGAGGTCACCGGGTGCGCTCGCCCTCATTCTGGCAGCATGCCTGCTGTGCATCGCCGGGGTCATCGTCGCGGTCATGGTTATCGGAGATAAGGGCGAGCAGGCCCTTTCCCGGGAGACCGTGGAGGCCGCCGTGCAGGCCGAGCAGCCCGCTGCAGCTTCGCGGGGGCAAACCCCCGCGGGCCTTTCAGCAGACCGGCAGGCGAGGTATGCCCCGCCGGGGAGAGTTTCCGGGGCAGGGGAGGGCGCGCTGGCGGTCGAGCCCGAGTTCCGCGACGTGGAAGAATATCTGAGACAGGGCGAGGAGCACTTCCGGGCAGGCCGGTACGACCGGGCCCTGGCCGTCTATACCCAGGCCCTGCGGTTTTCCCGGAAGGACGCCCGGATCATGAACAATCTGGGCA
>JBASVF010000226.1:0-5002 GCA_049275795.1 Desulfomonilia bacterium | reverse complement strand
GCCCGGTACAGGGCAGCCCGTAGAGATGCGCATAGGTGTGGGCCATGAGCTCGTTGGCCTTTTTCGTAGCGGCGTACAGCGAAACCGGGTGGTCCACGCTATGGTGCACAGAAAAGGGCATGCGCTCGTTCGCGCCGTAGACCGAGGACGACGAGGCGAACACCAGATGGGGTATCCGGTGGTGCCTGCAGCCTTCCAGGACGTTCAGGAAGCCGGTGATGTTCGAGTCGATATAGGCGTGGGGGTTCTCCAGGCTGTAGCGCACGCCCGCCTGGGCGGCCAGGTGGATCACGGCCTTGTAGTCGCGGTTGTGGAAGATCTCCTCCATGGCAGGCCGGTCGGCCAGGTCGACCTTGAGGAAACTGAAGCCCGGCATCTTCTCGAGGATGGCCAGCCGGTCCGATTTCAGCCGCGGGTCATAGTAGGGGTTGAGGTTGTCGATGCCGAAGACCGACTCCCCCTCTTCCAGGAGCCTCCGGGCGAGATGGAACCCGATGAAGCCCGCGACCCCGGTCACGAAGATCTGCATCCCTCTGCCTCCTTCATGTGATCGGCTGGACGGTGATGGTGCCGATCAAAAGATGACATCAGCCACAGAATAGATGTCCGGTATGGACACGATCCCTTCCGCATGAGCCTCGGCCCCGACCAGGACCGCCTGCATGCCCATGTCGCGGGCCGTCAGAACGTTGGGCGGGCGGTCGTCCACCAGGATGCAGTCCTGCGGGCTCACCCCGTAGAGCTCCATGAGCTTCCGGTACGGATAGGTCCGGGGCTTGGGTATGTAGTCCATGAACTCGATGGTGAACAGGTCGTGCAGCAGGTCGAGGACGTCGAGCGACCTCAGGACCCGCTTCACGTAGTCGACCGACCCGTTGGAGAACACCACCGTGTCGCTCTCCAGGCCGGCAAGGACGCCCTTGAGCCGTTCGTCCCTGTCCAGGAGGTCTTCAACCGGCACGTCGTGAACCCGCTCGAGATAGTCGTCCGGGTCGACCCCGTGGTGCCTCATCAGCCCTCCCAGGGTGGAGCCGTAGGATCCGATATATTTCTTTCTCAGGGCCCTGGCCTTCTCGAGGCCGAGCCCGCACCACGACATGACATACTGGTCGATCTTCTCGTTCACCAGGTTGAAAGGGCCCGTTCCCTTGGGATACAGCGTGTCATCCACGTCCAGCAGGATCAGCCTCACGTACGTCTCCTTTTCTCATCCGGCGTGAGAAGCGGCCCTCGTTCTTGCGGGCGGGCGCGTGGTCCGCCGCGGGCCGGCCGGGATCATTCCTCGTCGAATATATCGAGCTGCTGCTTGTCTTTCTTCAAACCCAGGAGCCGGTATGCCTTGGCGCATACCTGCCTCCCCCGGGGTGTGCGCTTGAGGTAGCCGCACTGGATCAGGTAGGGCTCGTACATGTCCTCGATGGTATCCTTGTCTTCGCCGATGGAGGCGGCGAGGGATTCGATGCCCACCGGTCCGCCGGAGAACGACTCCACCATGGTGGAGATGATCCTGCGGTCCATCTTGTCGAGCCCGGACTTGTCGATGTCGAGCCGGGAAAGCGCCGTATCCGCCACCTCGGGGGTCACCCTGCCGTCTCCGAGCACCTGGGCGAAGTCTCTCACGCGCCTCAGCAGCCTGTTGGCGATCCTGGGGGTTCCCCGGGACCGCCTGGCGATCTCCTCCAGCCCCTCGGTATCGGCAGACACGCCCAGGATCCTTGCAGTGCGCTCGAGGATCGTGCGGAGCTCGGAGACGGTGTAGAACTCGAGATGGCCGATGATGCCGAAGCGGTCGCGCAGGGGAGAGGTGATCAGGCCCGCCCGCGTGGTGGCCGCCACCAGGGTGAAGGGGTTCAGGTCGATCCGGATGGACCGGGCCGAAGGACCCTGCCCGATCACGATGTCGAGCTTGAAGTCCTCCATGGCCGGGTAGAGGATCTCCTCGGCGGCCTTGCCGAGCCGGTGGATCTCGTCGATGAACAGGACGTCGTTCGGCTCCAGGTTGGTGAGGATGGCCGCGAGGTCTCCCGACTTCTCGATGGCCGGCCCGCTGGTGATGCGCAGACCCACGTTCATCTCGTGAGCGATGATGTGGGCGAGCGTGGTTTTGCCCAGGCCCGGCGGCCCGTAGAACAGGCAGTGATCCAGCGCCTCCTTCCGGGCGGCTGCAGCCCTGATGAAGATCTCGAGGTTCTCCTTGAGCGCATCCTGCCCTATATACTCCTTGAAGTTCCGGGGCCGAATGGTGGCCTCGAAGTCCAGCTCTTCCCCGTGTGCGAGGTTTCCTCTGAGCTCTTCTCTCATCTCACCAGCTCCTTGAGCGCGGCCCTGATGAGGCCTTCAACGCTGTCTGCCGTGACGCTTCCCACGGCCCGGCTGGCCTGAGACTCGGCGTAGCCGAGGGACACGAGGGCGGCCACCGCATCCCGGGAGGCGTCACGGGGCATCCCGGACCGGCCCGGGCCGTATTTCTTGACGATGCGCTCCTTGAGCTCCAGCACGATTCGCTGGGCGCTCTTCTTCCCGATTCCGGGCAGACTGCTCAGGTAGCCGATGTTCTCGCTCACCACCTCTTCCAGGAAGCGGTTCGGCTCCATTCCCGAGACGATATTCAGAGCGGTCTTGGGCCCCACACCGGAGACGCTCAGGAGGAGGGAGAAGATCTCCTTGTGCCTGGGGTCGGTAAAGCCGTAGAGCTCCAGGGAATCCTGCCTGGCGATGAGCTGGGTGTAGAAGATGACTTCCTGGCCGCAGGCAATTCCCCGCCCGAGCTCGGCCGGTACATGGAGCTGGTAGCCTACTCCGCCCACGAGTACGGTGATTTCGGTGCCCGTGCTCTGAACCACCTCGCCCTTGAGCATGCCGATCATCGGGTGAGCTCCCTCATGCGCCGCGAGGACGAGTGGCACAGCCCGATGGCAAGGGCGTCCGTGGCGTCGCTGGAGTCCACCGAACCCCTGGGGATGCGCAGGATTGAGGTGATTACGGCAGCGACCTGCTCCTTGCCGGCCCTGCCGTACCCGCAGGTCGCCTTCTTGATCTCGGTGGGGGTGTACTCGAATACCGGTATGTCGAGGAGGCTAGCCGCGAGGATGACCGCGCCCCTGGCCTGGCCCAGCTTGAGGGCCGACTGGACGTTGAGCGCGTGGAAGGTGGTTTCGATCGCGACCTCCTGGGGCCGGTGTTCACGGAAAATCCGGGTCATCTGCAAAAAGATCTCTTTCAATCGCGAATCCAGGGTCCCGGCGCGGGGCCTGATGGTGCCGTGGGCCACGTAGGCAAGCGTGTTCCGGGGCGTATCCCTGATCTCGAGCACCCCGTAGCCCGTTGCCCGCATGCCGGGATCGATGCCGCAGATGATCATTATCCCTGGAGCTGTGCCATCTCTTCGTCCGAGATATCGAAGTTCGAGGAGATGGACTGCACGTCGTCCAGCTCTTCCAGCGCGTCGAGGAGCTTGAGGGTCTGCTGCGCCTGCTTGCCGGTGAGCGTCACGTTTGTCTGGGGGACCATCTGGACTTCCAGCTGGTCGTACTTGATGCCCTTGCTCTCCAGGGCCTCCCGGAGCGTCTCGATTTCCTCGGGCGCGATGAGGATCTCGAAGGCGTCGCCCTCGTCGGTTATATCCTCGGCCCCCACCTCGAGCGCCAGATCGTAGAGGGTCTCTTCGTCTACGGCGTTCTTGGGGATCGAGGCGAAACCCTTTTTGTCGAACATCCAGTTCACGCAGCCGGTCTCGCCCAGGTTTCCGTTGTACTTGGAGAACAGGTGCCTGATATCGGCCACTGCACGGTTCTTGTTGTCGGTGAGCACGTTCACGAGCACCGCCACCCCGCCGGGCCCGTACCCTTCGTAGGTGGTCTCTTCCAGGTTGAAGCCCTCGAGCTCGCCGGTGCCCTTCTTGATTGCCCGTTCGATGTTTTCCTTGGGCATGTTGGCGGCCTTGGCCGATGCCACCGCTGATCTCAGGCGGGCGTTCCCCTCGATGTCACCGCCGCCCATCCTGGCCGCGACCGTGATCTCCTTGATGAGCTTGCTGAAGAGCTTCCCGCGCTTGGCGTCGGCCGCGCCTTTCTTGTGCTTGATCGTGCTCCACTTATTGTGACCGGACATACGCTCCCTCCTTTTCGCTGCGCTTGAAATTTCTACCACAAGATCCGCATTGAGGCAAGTTTCCCCATTGGGCTGTGAGTTCGATCATTGCGAACATATATTCTCGGTTTTCCCGAAAATCAACAGATTCTCTCCGGCGGGAGTCCTGTCCCGGCATTGAGCGGAACGCACAAAGAACCAGCTCAAGATTCCCTACAGCTCTGCCGATATCACAGGCGTGGTTCTTTCAACGGGTTACAACCATTACAGGAGAGTTTCTCGTGGAATATGACGACAGCCTTGAGAAGTCCAGCGAGTACCTTCGTCTCGCCTTGGATTACATGGGAAGGCATCAGATCCCGGTGGACCCGGTCAACTACTCGGTCTGGTACGAGTATGTCTCGGGCAGGAACGAGGAGCTCAGGAACACCATAGACGGGGCTATCTCGCAGTCGAGGGACATCACGCCCGAGTTCAGCAGGACCCTATACGAGAGGTATATCGCAAACGAGCACAAGATCATCATCCGGAAGATCAGGGAAGAGCTCCACACCGTTCTCGACACCCTGCTCATCCACATGGTCGACTCCGGCGGGCGGCTCGCCCGTTTCGGCACCATGCTCCAGACCTACTCCCAGCGGCTCGACGACGACCTCGATGCCCAAGGCGTGCGTGACGTGGTCAATGACATCCTCACCGAGACCAAGGGCGTCAGGAAATCCGGGCAGGTGCTCAGGAAGCAGATCGTCTCGTCGGCCCAGGAGATCGAGAATCTCCGCAAGGACCTCGACAAGCTCAAGGAAGAGGTCGATACCGACATACTCACCGGGCTGAAGAACCGGCGCTACCTCTCCCGGGCCTTCGAGCTCGAGGCCGACCATGCGCGCCGGTCATGCTCTTCGCTGTCCCTGCT
>JBASVF010000225.1:0-8824 GCA_049275795.1 Desulfomonilia bacterium | reverse complement strand
GATTCATCCGCCCCCTGATCGAGAACCCCGCACCCGGTGGACGCGCATGATGCCGTAACGAACAGCGCAGCAACACCCAGTGCCGCGAGAAGAAGCCTTCGTGCCTCCATGAAAGAACCCTCCATGTGGTTTATATCCCTACGAGAACCATCATAAGGCAGTGCCGCCTTCGAATCAAGGCTTGAAGACTTGTGTCGAAGGCAGGGAGTTCAGTAGTGAGTGAGAATCGGCCAGCCTTTTTCCAACGCCACCTGCTTGAGCCGTCTGGTGGGCTCCACAGCCCGGGGGTTTCCCACCATCATGAGCAGGGGGATGTCCGCGTGATGGTCGCCATAGGCATAGGACTGCTCGAGGTCCATGCCCAGGGTGCGGGCGAGGCCGGCTGCGGCCATTCTCTTCGCATCGCCGGTGCACACCTCGCCCTTGGGCGCGCCGGTCAGCCGGCCGTCGGCATCCTCCTCCAGGTCGGTGCAGATCAGGTGGTCGAAGCCCAGATCCTCGACCACCGGTTCCAGGAGATACCGAATTCCTGCCGAGACCAGTACCAGGACGTGGCCGCGTCGCTTGTGATCCCGGGCGATGGAGACGATGTTGGAGGCCAGGTGCGGCCTGATGATCTCGCGGTAGTAGTCCGCCGCACCGGCCCTGAAGGGCTCGAGGCTCCTGTCTTTGTAGAATGACAGCAGCAGGCGCGCCATGACCGTCTCGGAAACTAGGTCCCTCTTGTAGAACCAGTTGGCCGCCGCGATCTTCAGGACATAGGGCAGTCTCACCTCGCCCCGGTCCCAGAGGTATCGGATGCCGAGCCTGGGGCTGTTCTCCGCCAGGAGCGTCCGGTCGAAATCGAAGAAAGCACCAATGGTTCCCGTTGTTTCTTTTTCTTCACTCTCGTGCATGAAGGGTATAATATGCATGCCCGGGGACCGGCGCAAGCTCGTATGCATACCGGAGCCGCTGGGCATTCGCCCCGTTCACTTTCTCACAGCCCCGATGGGTGCGGGCGATGGGGATGGATATGCTCTGTTGTCCCCTGTCCCGGCATGCCGGGCATGAATGATGCAATCCTTTATACGGAGCAGGAAGGGGGCGCCCTTCCTGAGCGCTTGAAAAAACGATGGAAAAAGAGGAGAGCAGGATGATGCAGATCCGGGTGAAATCGTGGAGCGCGAGGGTGGTGGTTCTGCTTGCGTGGTGTCTGCTGCTGGCGGCGGGCCTTTCCCATGCGGCCGACAGGGCGGCAGCCGGCGACGGCCAGGCCGGAACGGACCTTGTCGTCGGGGTCTCAGCCTCGGACGCCGGGGAGAAGGGATGCGTTGAAGGTGACTGCCAGGACGGGTCGGGCACCTACGTGTTCGAGGACGGCTCGAGGTACATCGGCCGGTTCAGCGACGGATTGCCCCACGGCAAAGGACGCTTCTACTTCAGTGACGGCAGGGTGTATGCCGGCGGGTACCGGAAGGGACTCAAGCACGGCACAGGCAAACTGACTCATCCCGACGGCAGCTGGTACGAGGGGCAGTTCAAGGACAACCAGCTCCACGGCCGGGGGACCTACCAATACAAGGACGGCACCGTGTACCGGGGCGAGTTCAGGGAGAACTCGTGGCATGGACAGGGCGAGCTCAGCCTTCCGGACGGCAGGAGCTACACGGGCAGCTTTAAGGACAACAAGCGGCACGGCACCGGGAGGTTCGTCTACGGCGACGGAGAGGTGTACGAGGGCGAATACGTGGACGACCGCATGCACGGCAGGGGTGTCTACACCTTCCCGGACGGCTCCCGGTACGAAGGCGGGTTCGAGAATGACGCCTACGAGGGGGAGGGTGTCTTCACCTTTTCCGACGGAAGGGTCTACACCGGGCAGTTCAGGGCCGGCAAGCTCCACGGCGCGGGCACCATCACCCATCCCGACGGCGCCATCGAGGAAGTGGAGTACCTCGATGGCAGCCTTGCGGGAGATCTCGAAGGCGATGAGGGAATGGAAGCCCTCGAGGAGGAGGGGCTGGAGCTGGAGCAGGAGCCGGGACAGGAACTGGAACAGGATCTGGAGCAGGAAGAGGAGCCGGTGCAGGAACTGGATCTGGGGCCTGATCAGGAGTTCGATCACGAGCCGGAATGGTGGCTGGAGGAAGACCCCGGGCAACAGCCCGGCTGATCACCGGGTCTGTCTGTCTCCCCGGACACGGCTGCACCGGCGCTGCGAGGCGGGCCGGAAGGATAGCCGATAGCCGCGGATCAGATGTCCTTGAGCAGCCGGTTTTCCGGGGAGCTCTCCACTGCCCGGGCAAAGGCCTCCAGCGCATGCGAGAGGCTGGCGAAGGCGTCGTCCCGGTTCACCGGCAGCGTGCTCTCCCCGCGGTTCTCCAGCGATTCGATCACCGAGGAGATGCTCAGGTCGTGCGTTGAGCGCGCCGGCTGGTAGAGGACCCGGCCGTTGACGCCCGCAGGGATGGGCGTGAGCAGCGAGGCCGCGGTGAGCTCGGCCAGGATGTCACGGGCCAGGAGCACGGGCAGCCCGAGCCTGTAGGTGATCTGGTCCTCGCTCAGGGGCGGATTTCCCTCGGAAAAGTTCTTTACCACCAGGTGCATGACCCTGAGGCTGAGCACTCGTTTGAAGGCCCGGCTGGTCCTCATGACATCAGGGGCGAACTCGTATACCCGCTCGTTCTGGTGCGCGTACGAGATCTCCACCCCGAACAGCACGATGTACCAGCTGATCTGCATCCACACGAGGAACAGGGGCAGGGCTGCGAAGCTCCCGTAGATGGCGTTGTATCGCGCCACTCCGACCTGGAAGAAGATGTAGGTCCACTGCACTACCACGAAGGCCGTTCCCGCCACGATCCCCGCGATGACGCCCGAGGAGAAGGAGACCCTCGTGTTCGGCAGGAACAGGTACACGAAGCTGAACAGCACCCAGATGAGCATGTACGGGACGATTTGGACGATCAGGGTAACCAGGGGAGAAATGACGCCAAGGAAGCCGAAGGCCCCCATGATCCGGTTGATCTGGCCGACGACGAGCACGGTTGCGCTGCTCGAGACGATCAGCAGCAGGGGGGCGACGAGGAAGAGGGCGAGGTAGTCGGTGAGCTTCCTCGAGATGGTGCGTGCCCTCTCGATCTTCCAGATGTGGTTGAAGGTTTCCTCGGCCGAGCTCATGATGCTGATGGCCACCCAGAAGAGAAAGGCGGCCCCCACCCCGGCGATGATGCCCCCGCTGGTGTCCTGGAGCAGGTTGCGCGAGAACCCGATGAGGCGGGCCACCACCTCTTCCTGCCCGGCAAGCTGTTCGATGATGAGCTGCTCGAGCCGGTTCTGCAGCCCGAAGCCCTTGGCGATTGCAAAGGCCATGGCCAGCACCGGCACGATCGAGAGCGCCGAGTAGAAGGTGAGCGACGAAGCGCGCAGGATGCACCGGTCCTGGAAGAACTTCTCGAAGGCGATGATGATGATCCGTAAACACCGGATCAGGATCCTCCTGGCTCCGGTCACCTCATCGATCCGGACCCGCCAGATACCCGCTCTCATATAGTCGGCGGCCTTTTCAAGCGCATTCATGGCACTCATGCCCCAAGCCTCCTTTCCCTAAAGCGCAACGCACACCGCGTGAATGTCTTTCCTGCTGGAGGCGGAAGAAGCCCGGCAGACACCTGGAAGACCTCCGTCCGCTTCCGCCCTTTTAAAGCCGGTTACCTCAGCCTGATCTCCGCCCGCGGCCCGCCTTCCAGGCTGTCCTTCTCGACAAGGAAGATCCGCTCCGGGTCGACGGCGCCCATGGCGTCGATCCGCTCCTTGACTTGCAGAGCCCTGCGCTGGGCCAGCAGCCGCAGGTCGCTGTCCGTGACCGTGATGTTCTCCCTGATGAGCCGCTCCATCTCCTCGGGCTCGAGCGACTTGGGCAGCCCCAGGAAGTTGCGGGGCTTGGGGAAGTCCGAGGCATGATAGGCCTTCTTGAGATAGGTCTGGTACTCCTCCGGAGAGATGGTGATATCGGCCAGGGCCGGGGCCTTGGCACCCTCTCGCAGCAGGGACTTGAGCTTCTCTGTCTTGAGTTTTCTCTCGAACAGGATCTCGGCAAGACCGGCGCGCTCCGCCTCCGGGTCGGCGAACCCCTGGACGTCTAGCTTGAGCGATGGCTTGTCCGCCAAAATCTTCACCAGGGTCTCGATCCGTTCAGCCGCTTCCTCGGGGAGGGCCGCCAGACCGGGCTCGAACTCGATCACACCCAGATCCGAGGCCCCGGGATACAGTGCCTCCAGGAGCGCGAACGGTGAGGTTGCAGCTTTGGCGAGGGTATTGGTGATCATCTTGATGATGATGCCCACCACACTGAACTCGGGGTCGTCGGTGCGCCCCCTGACCGGCAGGTGCAGGTCGATCCTGCCCTGCCGATCTTTGAGCAGGGCGATGGCGAAACTCACCGGCAGACTTGTGGCGTGCTCGCTCTTGATCTCCTCGCCAAAGGTGAGCTCATCGATGAGCACGTCGTTGGTCGAGTCGAGCTCCCGGTTTTCGATGAGGTACTTGAGCTCGAGGGAGAGCTTGCCTTTTTCTATGGCATAGCCCAGGTACTTGCCCGAGTACGGGGTCATCGCGCTCAGATCGATATCCTTCCACGTGGTATGCAGGTCGAGGAACAGCCCCTGCTCAAAGGGGTTGACCGTGCCGGTGATCTTGAGTGGTGCACTGTAGTTAAGCTTGCCTGAAAGATCCAGGACCGCCCGGGAGCCCTCCTTGGACGAGAGCCCGGAGACCGATCCCCACAGCTCTCCGAGGTCGGCCGAGAAGGCGGGCTCGATGGACCTGTCGAGGAAGCTCACCTCCCCGTTTTCGAGGGTCACCTTGCCGATGCTGATGCCCTCGAACACGGTGCCTGGCTCGGCGCCGGCACCGGCCTGATCGCCGATGTCCCCATCGGGGTCTTCCTCGCCGGACCCAAGCGCGCTGGCGAGATTGATCGACCCGTCTTCGTTGACCACGATCGCGGCTGAGAAGTCATCGATATGGATGCCGCCGATCGAAAGGCTGACCGGGTTGGTTGCGGCCCGGAGGCTTTCGAAGGCCAGGGTGCGCCACTTGACGAGATCCTCGGCGCGGTCTTTGTCTACGGATGCGAAATCGACAATCCTCGCGCCGCCTGCAAAGGAAGCACTTACCGAGCCGTCCTGGAGCTGCCTGGCGGCCAGGTCTCCCTCGGCCTGCAGGTGCCCTCTGGTGACCGCGAGCCCTACCTTGTCGGAGAAGTAGGGCTGCACCCAGCCGATCTCCAGGCCACCGATGCCCATGCGGGCCTTCACGTCAAGGGGATTGAGCACGACGTCGGCCGTGGCAGTGACCGAACCCGTGCCGTTGATGCGGGAAGAGAACGAGACCTCTCCGCTCGTGTCCGGCAGGGTGGATATGCCGTGGGCCTGGAGGTCGACCTCGCTCAATATGAGCCTGATCGGGCTCGAGTTGGACGCGTCGGTGAACTCGAGGGTCCCCTTGACCAGGGAGAAGTCCTTGATGGTCATGAGGAGAGGGGAAGCCGCGTCGGTCTCTTCGGCATCGGGCCGTGCAGCGTTCTCAGGCCGTTCGTTGCTGCCGGAAAACAGGGACGCGGGCTCGAGACGGCCCGAGCTGTCGCGCCTGATGGAGATGCTGGGCGAGTCGAGCACCACCTCGGTGAGCGAGATCTCCTTTTCCAAGATCCGAGAAGGGGCGAGCGTAACCCTCGCCCCGGACAGCGCGATCAGCTGGCGGTCCTGGTCGTCGAGCACGGAAAGGCCGCTTATGGCCATGCTCCCCCTGGCCACGAGGTTGGGTTTGCGGCCGCGGTACTGGATATAGGAGATTTTTCCATCAATGCTCACGAGACCTGAGGAGATCTTGAGCCCGAGGCTTCGCGGCAGGTATCCTGCATAAAACGGAAGCGAGATGTCCTTGAGGCTGATGTCCAGGGAGGTTTCCAGGGAGTCGGCAAACGGCTTGGTCTGACCGGCCAGCGAAAAGGCCGTGCCGTTCACCACCGCCTCCAGGCTCGGCTGGACGAAGGACTCCACGAACTCGTCGGTGTTGGATATGAAGGGGATGTTCAGCACGATGTCGGTTGCCTGGTGACTGGCGCCGGTGACCATGTCGTTCAGATGAAAAGCCCCGCCGGATACCTGGATGTTGCCGATGGAAAACAGGAACGGCTCTCCCGAGGGTTCCTCATCCGGGGCTTCAGGCCGCTCGAGTAGGTCGGAGAAGTTGAAGGCTCCCTCGCCGGTTCGGGTGACCACGAGGGAGGGGCCCACGAGCCTGACCTCCCGTACGATGAGGGCCCTCTTGATGAGCGAGCGGGCCTGGACGTTTACGAAGAGCTCGCCAAAGGATATAACCGGCCCCTGCTCGGGACCTTCCGATACCTTGAGATCCTCGATGCGGATCGAGAGCGTGAAGGGGTTGAAGTCGATGTCGTCGATGGTCGCCTGGCGGTTGAGTGCGAGTGAGAGGCGCTCCTGCGCGAGGGGCTTGAGCAGGGCGGGGAGTGCGAGGAAACCAGCGGCGGCATATATCACGAAGAGGGTGATAACGATGAGTGAAGTTTTCTTCCACATGACCGGCCACCATCGAGGATAGATTTCCACCAATTATACTGTCCTGGCTCGAGAGAAAGCAAGAATGTTGTGCGGGATCCCCGCCAGTCCAGGGCCGCCTGTACTCTCACCGGTATTGCACAGGCCGGGTGCCCGGATGTATAGTTGCCGGGAATTACACCAGCCGCCCCTTGCATGATCGGGCCGGCGGGGAGGAGCGGAACATCATGAAGAACATCCTGAGCAGGATCCACGCGCTGGCGAGACATCACAACGAGGTCTCGCCCGAGCTGGTAAAGGCCAAGGACATCAAGCTCGGCCTCAGGAACTCAGACGGAACGGGCGTGGTGGTGGGCATCACCTCCAAGGGGGCGGTGATCGGCTACGAGCGAGTTCCCACCGGAGACGGCGGCTTCGCGGTGAAGCCCGTTCCCGGGAGGCTCTTCTACTGCGGCTACGACGCCGTGAAGCTGGCGAGGAACATCCATGCCGAGAACCGCTTCGGGTTCGAGGAGGTGGCATATCTCCTGCTGACCGGGGAGCTTCCTTCCATCGAGGACTTGGAGGGCTTCACCGAGGTGCTGGCCAAGCGACGCTCGCTCACCAGGATCGAGCGCGGCATCCTCATGCAGGAGTCGCAGAACGACAACCAGATGTTCGCCCTGCATTCGGTGGTCTCCCACCTGAGCAGGTGCGCCCCCAACCCGTCCTCCACCGACATCGCGGACGTTATCGAGAACTGCATCTCGCTCATTGCCAAGCTCCCCACGGTGGTGGCATACAACTACCACGTATCACGCTACCGGAACGGCTCGGACCTCGTCATGCTCCAGCCCGATCCCGAGCTCTCGACTGCGGAGAATTTTCTGTACCTTCTCAAGGGGCAGAGGCCCGAGCGCAGGGAGGCGCTGCTCTTCGACCTGGCCCTCATGCTGCACGCCGAGCACGGAGGAGGCAACAACTCGACCTTCACGGTTCGCACCGTGTCATCGAGCGGGGCCAACACCTACATGGCCATCTGCGCAGGCATCGCCTCGCTGAGCGGCCACCTGCACGGCGGGGCCAACGAGGCCGTGATGGCCATGATGCGGGACATCCGCAAGAACGTGAGAGACTGGGAAAATCGCAGGGAGCTGCGCGGGTACCTGGCCAAGATCCTCGACGGCAAGGCCTACGACGGCGCGGGCAAGATCTACGGCATGGGCCACGCGGTCTACACCCTGTCAGACCCCAGGAGCGTCATTCTCAGGGAGCAGGCCCGGGAGCTCGCCGTCAGGAAGGACCAGACGCAGGAGCTCGCGCTCATGGACCTCGTGGCCGAGCTTGCGGCCGAGCTCATCTACGAGCGCAAGGGCCAGATCGTCTCGCCCAACGTCGACTTCTACTCGGGCTTTGTCTACAAGATCCTGGGCATTCCGGTCGACCTCTTCACGCCCATCTTCGCTATGGCCAGGGTGGTGGGATGGTCCGCCCACCGGATCGAGCAGATCATCCAGGCAAAGCTCATCCGCCCCGCCTACGTGAACTCGATCTCCGGCGAGAAGGAGTATGTGCCGCTTGAAGAGCGCGGGCAGGCGGACGAGCCATCGGCAGGCGAAGGCTTGTTGAGGCCCTGAGAACGGCCCCAAGAGGCCGCCTGCGGCATTCATGGACATCATCCACGCACAATCCCCCCGTGAGATCGAAGAGGTCCGGAAGCTCTTCAGGGAATACGAGGCCTTTCTCGGCGTGGATCTGTGCTTCCAGGAGTTCGAGTCCGAGCTGGCGAACCTCCCGGGAAAGTACGCGCCGCCTTCTGGCGCGCTCCTTCTGGCCGTCGACGGCGGCAGGGCGCTCGGCTGCGGCGCCCTGCGCAGGTTCGGCCCTCAAGGGGACCTCGTCTGCGAGATGAAGAGGCTCTATGTCAGGCCCGAGGCCAGGAGGAGAGGAGTGGGCAGGCGGATCGCCGAGCGGCTGATCGAGGAGGGCGTTCTCCGCGGCTACTCGGCCATGGTTCTCGACACGCTCGAGAAGCTCTCAGATGCCATGCGCCTCTACGAGTCGCTCGGCTTCGTGCGCACGGGGGCATACTACGACAATCCGCTGCCCGGCGCCACCTATTGGAGGCTCCCCCTGTAAGCCCGGGATGAATTGCCGGGGCAGGGGAGAGCCGGCATCATCACCGCAGTCGTTCACATCTCCGTCGGATGATCCGCCAGGGCAGGGGAGAATCCCTTCTCCCGGGAGCCCCGGTACGGCCTCGCGGGCGCGCACTCTTTCGC
>JBASVF010000224.1:0-6397 GCA_049275795.1 Desulfomonilia bacterium | reverse complement strand
CTCATGATCATCGGAGGCCTGGTGCGCAGGATCGCCCGCAAGCTCGGGAATGAAGAGCTGGGCGAGCCGTGCGCGGCCCTGGTCTCATCGGTGGAGCGGATGGAGGCCATCCTCAGGGAGGTAGACGAGTTCGTGTCCATCCCGTTTCCCCTGGTGCGCCTCCAGCGGATCGACCGGCTCATCACCGAAGAGATCAACCAGAACCGGCAGCACTGGCAGCGCAGGTCGGTAAGCCCGCTGCTAACGGTCATGACCCCGTATGTCATAGCCCCGGTCGATCCCCGCCTGATCAGGAAGGCGTTCTCCATGGTGTTTCGGGAGATCCTGCTCTCCCTGCCCCAGGGCTCGAAGCTGCCCATGAGCATCCAGGACCGGGACAACGACCTGGAGATCCTCATGGGCGAGGCAAGGCCCCGCGAGCACTTCTGCGACCTGCACGACGCGGAGCTCCAGTCGAGGCAGTTCAGCTCCAGCCTGTTTCTCGACGTCGCGCACAAGATACTCACCGACCATGGGGGGTCGCTCTTGCTGGACCCCCGGTCACACGCGGCGTTCCCGGTGATCATCCGCCTGCCCAGAACCTACCGGCCCGAGGGTCCGCTCGCCCCTGCCGCCGGCGGTTGATGCTGCGCTGCTGCAGAAGCAGCCCACACCCGGATCACCCGAACCCGCAACCAACCTCCACCGTTACGACATTCAATACGTGATCGGCGCCCGCCCGTGCCGCGTCATCACGACTGCACGCAGCTCATGCGCAATCACGGCCCAACCCCAATCCGGAGGCAGCACCTGGTGCGAGTACAAGATGTCCCGGCACAGGGAGATGCCGTACATGGACCGCCATGCCGGCTGCACCCGGCGCCCGGGAGGCACCGGGGCAAAAGCAGGCCCTTCCCGTAAAGGAAGCATCCACGTCCCGCAGGGTGTTTATACGAGCCCAGCAGGAGGCCGGGGCAGCAGGAGGCAGTGATAGATACTTGAATTTTTTTGACAACCATCACAACTTATGGTAATTACTTATCAACATTTGTTGCCTTCAACGCAAGAGCGTGTGTTTTTATAGCACGTGTTTTGCAGCTCGTGTTTTTTTGTTGAGAACGATCCCGGTTTTTTCGGTTTTTGCCGGTTTTTCCATGCATTGGCATGAGACGGGACCGGGGTCGACCACTGCACGAGGCAAGCCGCACACCCGCACGAGCTGACGGGTGCGGCTTTCCCCGCGGTGAAAAGTCCGCTGCGGCACGCAAGGCAGGGGATCGTGGTTATACCCGCCTGCGCGGCAGACGGATGATCCGCGCCAGTGAGTAAAAAAGACTGGGCCTCTTCTGGTCATGCGCTATGGCAGGTCCGGATAGTGGAGGGTTACATGTCATCAAAGGTGATATATGAACGGTTTCTCTGGTTTCACGGCCGGGTGAGGAGAGGGCAGTATCCCAATGCCGCCACCCTGGCCAGGGAGTTCGGCATCCCGGTGAAGACGGCGCAGCGGGACATCGAGTATTTCCGGGACCGGCTTTGCGCGCCCCTGGTGTATGACCGGTCGCGCCGCGGTTATGCCTATAAAGACGAGTCGAACGAGCTGTCGGCTACGTGGCTCGACGCTGACGATCTCATAGACCTGCTCGTCTCATTCGGGCTCGCATCGACCGTGCCTGAAAGCGGCATGAAGGAGGGAATGAAAACCCTGAAGGAGCAGTGTCCCACCCTGTATACGCACGAGGCGTCCATCGGCTTGGAACAGCTGAGCGGCAAGGCCCCGGTGATGAATGCCGGGCGCTCGGCAATCAACGGCAGGGTTTTTCGCTGGGTGTTCGACGCGCTGCTCGCGGACAGCCCCCTGACCATCGACTATCGTCCGCCCCACTGCGGCGAGAGCACCCGCCGGGATGTGCTGCCGTTGCACCTGCTCTCCTGCATGGGCGACTGGCACCTCATCGCCTACTGCACGCTCAAGGGCGGGCTCAGGGACTTTGTCCTCTCGCGGATATTCTCCATCGAGCCGTGTGTCCGGGAGATTGCCGTGCCACTGGGCGTGCATACCATCAGGGAGTATCTCCGGAGCAGCTACTGCATCATGAGCAGTAGCAAGGTCATGGAGATATGCATCTGTTTTGCTCCCGGGGCAGCCCCCTGGATTGAAGAGCAGGCGTGGCACCCCGAGCAGAGAATAGAGCACGGGCCGGACGGCTCGCTGATGCTCAAGTTCCCGGTTGCGGATTCTCGCGAGTCGAGGCGCGAGGGGCTCAAGATCGGCTCGCAGGCCGAGGCTGTCTCTCCTCAGGAGCTCAGGAATGAGGCGCTTGAGAAGATAGGGAAAACGAAAAATCTCTATGCATAGGACATGATATAACGATATATGGAGGGCGGTGCTCCAGGTATTCGGCATACGAGAAGGTGTGCACTATGGACACAAGGAGCTTCCTCGAGGCCGTCACCTGTTGCCCTGAGCCCAGCAGCCGCGTGCAACATTCTCGCCGGCATTCCGCAGCCAGCGGCCTGGCGGGGCATCATGATGCTGGCAACCACGGTGGCCGGCTGTCGCTTTCACGAAAGCGACAAGGTGCGGGGGCATCTGCGGCAGGGCCATCGCCCTGTATTGAAACGAGGTCGAGCCCGGCTACATCCTGAAGACGCATAACATCGTGCTCGCCAACTTCCTTGAGAGCGGCTTCAACCATACGGCAGGCATCAAAGACAAGAACGCCGGTTCCCGACCCTGGGAGAAGCTGGAGGTGAGAAGTGGCTTGGTAGATGGAGGAATGTGTACATCCATCCCTGCGAGCACGTATGGTAAGACCACCGAGGAATCAGCACCCAGTCTCTCCGAGAGATAAAGTTGAAGTGCGTTAACTGGCTAGTAATCCCTGGATAGGGTGTGTAATGCAGAGAGGATGATTCAATGGCTTTTCCTCAATGCATAGCACGTAGGGGCAAAATTTTAGATATTGAATCCATAGATAATTGAGAGGTTTTTCAATGACTTTTGAGGAGATGTTTCAAAAGGCAACCGGTTGCGATCCATATCCCTATCAGAGGAGATTAGCTGAGTGTGGGGAATTGCCCTCGGTTCTCGAGGTGCCCACGGGACTGGGTAAGACGGCGGCGTCTATGCTGTCTTGGCTGTGGAGAAGACGCTTCGCCCCGGAGAGTGCGCGCAATTCGACGCCCAGGCGCCTGGTTTACTGCCTGCCCATGCGGGTGCTCGTGGAACAGACTCGGGAATGCGCCGTCACGTGGCTTCACAACCTGGGCATTCTCGGTGGTGATGCGAGTTTCGAAGAAGAAGGCGGTAGGAAGACACTCACGAGATATGATCCATGGCGGGGTAATGGAGGCGCAGATCGAGTGTCGGTACACCTTCTCATGGGAGGTGATGTCGACAGGGACTGGGACATGTATCCGGAGCGCGATATGATCCTGATCGGAACGCAGGACATGCTTCTCTCCCGTGCGCTCAACCGCGGGTACGCGATGAGCCGCTACCGGTGGCCCGTGCAATTCGGCCTGCTCAACAACGACTGCCTCTGGGTAATGGACGAGGTTCAGCTCATGGGGAACGGCCTTGCAACGACCGCACAGATGCAGGCATTCCGTCGCATGCTGGGTACATCGAAAAAAATTCGGTCCATGTGGATGAGTGCGACGATGAACATGGACTGGCTCAATACCGTTGATTTCTCGCCCGAGCACGATGCGCCCGGAAAACACGGGCTGGAAGAAGAGGACAGGATACAGGATGAGTTGCAGCCGAGATTCAACGCGCTCAGACCGTTGTACAAGGCTGAGTTCACGGCCTCTCGAGACGGAAAGGATGAGGCCGATCTGCTCATAAAGCACCACAAGGCGGGCACGCGCTCGCTCATTATCGTCAATACGGTCAAGCGTGCACAGACGGTATATTCGGCATTGAAAAAGAAGAAGCCCTCGGCAGATCTCGTCCTGTTGCATTCCCGCTTCAGGCCGCATGATAGAAAAAAGGCCCTGGAAAGATTATTGGCTGATCCCGGAGAGAGAGGGATCATCGCCGTCTCCACCCAGGTGGTCGAAGCGGGCGTAGACGTCTCCGCAAGGCTTCTCGTTACCGACCTGGCACCATGGGCATCTCTCACACAGAGGTTCGGACGGTGCAACCGCAAGGGAGAATTCAACGAGAGCAGGGATGCACTGATATTCTGGATAGAGCCGCCGAGTCTCAATGACCCCAAGAAGACGGCCCCGTACACGGTCGAAGAGCTCGAGTATGCACGGAAGCAGTTGAAGAACACGACTGATGCAACACCATCGAAACTCCCTCCCGTCGTGAGCAAGATCAGGTATACCAGTGTCATCCGAAAGAAAGATCTTCTGGATCTTTTCGACACCACGCCGGACCTCGCAGGCGCGGACATAGATATTTCCCGTTTTATCCGAGAAACGGACGATAACGATGTCCAGGTTTTCTGGCGGGATATTCCCAAAGAAGCCCCCTCACGAATAGAGCCAGGGCCTTTGATGGAAGAGTTGTGCAGTGTCTCCATCGCCGACTTGAGGGCCTTCAAAAAAGAATCCTGGTGGTGGGACTACCTCGATGACACGTGGAACCCTGCAGATAGGATCTATCCAGGCCAGGTTCTCATGCTCCGCTCGGAAGACGGCGGTTATGACCCGGAAATGGGCTGGACGGGTGAAAAGGGTAGAACAGACCCTGTTGAGGCAGAGGATCGCCCGCAGTTGGATGCCAACGACAGGGATCTCCTGTCAGTGACGAGACACTGGCAGACGCTCGCAGCCCACTCAGACAGGGTTATTGATGAGATCTCCAAGCTCATCAGGATCCTGGGATTAGATGACGGCATATCCTATGATTTGCAGAAGGCGGCTCGATGGCACGATGTGGGAAAAGCTCACTGGATTTTCCAAAATGCTCTTCCCAGGCCTTTGCCTGATGATTTCAAATTGTGGGCAAAGTCGGCGGGTGGAAGACTGAACTATAAAAGGCGACACTTCCGCCACGAGCTGGCTTCCGCCCTAGCCATGCTGCTGAACGGACAAGGCGATCTGGCGGCATACCTCGCGGCTTCGCACCATGGGAAAGTCAGGTTCTCCATCCGCTCATTGCCCGACGAGTCGTGGCCGGAAGAGGAAAACAGGCGGTTCGCGAGGGGGATATGGGACGGAGAAATCCTTCCGGAAGCCGATCTCGGTGGAGGCGAGGTAATGCCGGGTACTACGTTGAATCTCTCGTACATGGAGCTGGGAGATGACCCTGCCACCGGGCCGAGCTGGCTGGCGCGGATGCTTTCCCTCAGGGACGACCCTGCCCTGGGGCCGTTCAGGCTTGCATTCCTCGAAGCCCTGATGAGGGTCTCGGACTGGAGGGCGAGCAATCAGATCCCGGATAAGGAGGTGCAGGCATGAATGGGATGAATGAGGTCAGACTTTCGGGGTGTACGCCTGAGCCCCTGATGAGCTACCTGAAGGCCTTGGGCGTATTTCGCCTCGTTGCAGAGCAGAAGGACGGGAATGCCAAGGGATGTTGGATGAACGGGGAGTTCATCCTGAGATCAAGCCTTGACGCCCGTCAGTTGGTAGAATTCTTTCTGCATGAATACAAGCCCACCCCGATCGTCGTTCCATGGAGCGGAGGGGACTTCTTCGGGGTCGACAAAAAGGGTAACAAGGGGCCTTTCAAGAAAACACCGTCTTCTACGAGAGTTATCGAGGCCATTCTTTCGACAACGAGCCGGAGACTTGCTGATTACCGAGACACGATAAGGCTTGCGCTCGAGACACTGGAACTGTGCGGCATTACCCGTAAGGACGAGATGAAAGGGAGGGAGAAGTCCGCGTACATATCAACCCTGCGTTCGAGGTGCTGCGATGCCGCGGTGAAGTGGATCGATACCTGCGCCGTCATGTCATCGGAAAAAGCATACTTCAACGTCCTCCTCGGAAGCGGCGGCGGAAACGATGGCAACACGCATTTCTCCGACAATTTCATGCAGAACCTGTGGGATGTCCTTGATGATTTCGATGACCAGCGCCATTCACGTGGCAGCCCTGGTACGGAATCTCTCGAGAACGCCCTCTTCGGAATCCCGTTCAAGGGGTTGGTTTCTAACAGGACCTCCGCCCTGTTCGACAGCGGGGCTGTCGGAGGACCGAACGCGGGGCAGGGCTTTGAAAGAGAATCGCTTGCAAACCCTTGGTCATTCATACTTTGCCTGGAGGGCACCATCATGTTCGCCGGATGTATCTCCAGGCGACAGGCGGTGGCGTCAAGACAGCTCATCTCCTTCCCTTTCCAGACGAGACTGAGTTCCACGTTCTCTGATTCGTCCTCTGTAAAGGAGACTTCCGGCCGCGAAATGTGGATGCCCCTGTGGGAAACCTTCAGCAGTAAAGATGAGATCGAAGC
>JBASVF010000223.1:0-3028 GCA_049275795.1 Desulfomonilia bacterium | reverse complement strand
ATCCTCGTCCATGCCGCACCCGGTATCCGAGACGCTGAGCCTCAGGTAATCCCCGCCATTCAAGGCCGGCTGGATCTGTTCCGTGCTTTTATCCCCGGTGAGGCTGACCGGCTCCAGGGTCACCTGCAGGATCCCGCCTTCGGCCTCCATGGCCTGGTAGGCATTGGTGCAGAGGTTCATGACGAGCTGATGGATTTCCATGGGATCGGCATACACCTGCCCCGCGTCCGGGGAGAGGGCCGTACGGATCTCGATGGTGGAGGGAATGGTGGCCTTCATGAGGCTGAGCGCCTCCCTGATGACATATCCCACGTCCACCGCCTCGCGGGCTGCCAGGTCCGACCGGTACTTCCTGCCGATCGATAACAGGCGGGCCGCAAGGGCCTGGGCCTTTTCACCCGCCTTCATCACCCCGCCGATGCTCTTGTGGGCGGGTGTGCCCTCGGTCAGCTGGGTCTTGGCCAGCTCTGCATAGCCCATGATGGCCGAAAGCATGTTGTTGAAGTCGTGCGCGATCCCCGAGGCCAGGGTGCCGATGGCTTCCATCTTCTGGGCCCTGGACAGCCGCTGCTCGTAGCGGTCGCGCTCTTTCTCCATCTCCTTGCGCAGGGTAATGTCCCTCACGATCCCGTGAAAACCGACAGGCGCCTTTGCCTGGTCCCTCAGGAGCGAGACCGAGGCCTCGATGATGATGGGGCTGCCGTTCCGGTCCCTGATCTCCAGCTCGAGGGCCTTGACCGCAGCGCCCGTTACGTACACCTGGTGGAAGACATCGAAGACCTTTACCGCGTTCTCCTCGTCCATGTACCGGCGGTAGTTCATTCCCCTGAGCTCGGACTCGGGGTACTTGAGGCTCCGCACCAGGACCCGGTTGAAAAAGGTCAGGTTGCCGGCGAGGTCCACCTCGAAGTACCCTTCCTCGATACTCTCCAGGATGCTGCGGTACCTCTCCTCGCTGATCTTGAGCGCCCGCCTGCCCTTGATCTTGTCGGTAACGTCCCTGCCCGCACCCTGCACGTACAGGGGGCGGCCCTCTGCGTCCCTGACCAGGGTGTTGCGATACTCTATCACCCTTTCGTTGCCATCCCCGGTCACCAGGCGGATTATCCCCTCGCCGCCTCCCTGCGTAAGTATCTCATCCAGGTATCGCCCGAACCCCTCACGAAAGGAAACAGGCAGAAAGTCCCTAATGTTCTTGTGCAGGATATCCTCGGTTACGTAGGCGGTGGGTATCTTCGATGAGAAATTGGTCTCGAGGAGATTGCCGTCCAGATCATGGATGAAAAAGAAGTCTGCCGCTGTCTCCACAAAGGTCTGGTACTTTTCCCGGTCCGTGGTCTCTGCCCCGTTAGACGCATCAGGGCGCGTGATTTCGTGAAACGATTGGATGGCTCCGAGCACGCTGCCCCCAGGGTCGTGGAAGACGGCCGCCCGGGTGCGGAAGGTGCGGTTCCCGAACCTGCCCGGAAACGACTCCTCTCGCTCGAGAATCCCATTGCCCTGCCGGCTGGAACCTGCCGGGATGTTTTCCCGGCGCCGGTTCTTCAGGACGTGCTCGACGAGGAGCGAAACATCGTTCCCGGCTATGGCGCGGGCGCATTCCCGGTCCGACCTGCCGAGCATATCCCTGGCGCTGATCCCGGTCAGCATCTCCATCGCATGGTTCCATGCAATCACAGCGCCTGCGGCATCGAGCGCAAAACAGGCCTCGTCCACGCACTCGATCATCCGGCCGAGAAGGGCGCCGAAGGTCTCACGGCCATGAAGCTCTGCCAGGATCCCGATATCTTCCTCTTTGGTCTGCATAACCCCGCCGCATACGCCTATTCTATTCCAAAGGCCCGGGAATCTCCCGAACTCAGAGACACTATGCTTGTCGGAAAACAGCGCCCGGAACATAAAAAAATCGGGGCCTGTGGCTGGGGAACAGAGGATCGAGAAAGAAAACAATATGTTGCATCTCACCCAGGGGCATGGTAAAAGGCCCGTGACAAAGAAATCGGCCGGGGAACGCTCTCAACTGTCATAGGCCCGGCGCCGATATGGCTGTCTCGTGAGGCACCGCCATCAGGGATGCCCATGACACGAAAGATAACGCTGCATGCGGACGGAAAGGATTGAATGAAGAGTCTACGAACCGGCATCGTTGCCCTGGGCATGCTCCTGCTCCAGGTCCCTGCCCCGAATGCCGCGGATCTGTTCCACTTCGTGATGCTCGAGGCGAGCTCAGTGACCGGGGACACCACCTACGAGATCACCCCACCCGATGGAATCAGCCGCCTGAGCTGGCCCATGGACATACGCCTCGCCGGCGCCCGCTACTGCGCCGACTACCGGGACACCTTCCAGGTCGAACTCTGGGTGAAGGCATCTCCCTGGATCGAGCGCTCTGGATCCATGGAAGACTGGGACTGGATAAACGAGTCCGGCAGCCCTGACTGGAGGCCCTACGACGAGCTCGACATCTACTCCCGAAGCCCGGTCGATTCGAAGGCCTTCATGCTGGGCACCGACTTCAGGGCCCTGCCGATCAAGGTTCCTCCCTTCGTTTCGCTGGGGGTCCAGGGAGGAATCCATACCAGGATATTGATTTCCGGGCGTACGACACGAGGCAGGCCGGGTACGGATCGTGGAGCCACTACACTGTATCACTGGCCGGAGCGGTGAGCACCTATTCCGTCACGTACCGGTTCGTGCACCTCGGCACGGCTCTCCAGGCCCGGGCTGACGACAGGCTGCGCCTCAACCTGGGCGTCTCGTACATACCCTATGCCTGGGTCGAGGACGAGGACGACCACCTCAGGAGGAATCGCGTGTCCGTAAGCGAGGCAACGGGCACCGGGGTTATGCTGAGCATGTCGGTGCAGTATTTCTTCACCCATGGCTGGTTCGCATCCACGAGCTGCTCGAAGCTCAAAATCCGGACCAGCGGAAACCAGCGCCAGTACTGGTACGGCGATGACCCCTTCTCTTCCGGCTTCGACGACACGGGCAGCTCGGTGGGAGGGATCGACGTGGACATCGAACA
>JBASVF010000222.1:0-1851 GCA_049275795.1 Desulfomonilia bacterium | reverse complement strand
CCCTTCGAGCGATGCAGGCACTTCCTCCACGGTCTGCGCCGCGGCTATCTCGTCCTGAGTCTGCCCCTCGGCCAGGAGTTCCGCCTCGATCTGATGGATCTCCGCCGTCACCTCCGCCAGCTCTTGGGCATGCGCGAAAGGCGCGTCGATCTTCTTGTTCGCGAGCTTGATGGTGGTCTCATGCTCCCGGACGTTCTCCTCGAATTTGGCTATCTGCGAGTCCAAACCGTTCATGAAGTTCACCATGGACGTGACGAGACCTTCGCGACTAACCTCTTCACCGACCTGTTTCTCGTAAGGACCAAGGCCACGCGAAACCTTTTCCGTTACCTTGATGCGAATGAGGAAGGACGGGCCATCAAACTCGATGCCGATCTCAAAGCCATTGAGCGTGCCGAGCGCCTGGTACTTGTCGCCCTTCTTCCTGTCCGCGTTCGCTTTGTTAGCCGCATCTATCAGCGCAGCGCCAAACTCATGCCTGTTGTCGAATGATGCCTTGCCGATTCTCCCGTCGATCTCGCGCACGTACCCGCCGACAAGCCGGGACGCGGCCTTGTAATCCTTGACCACCTCGCCCAGCCGGACGATACTGTCCCTCGCATGAGCGCGCTCCTGCACAAGGTGGATCTGGTCGGAGTGGTGGGCCTCCTGGAGACGGGAGAGGGATTCCATTCGGGCATTCAGGTTGACCATCTTGACGATACGCTCATCCCCTGACGCCAGCGCGGCCGCCATCTGATACTGGCTCGTCTCTGAAAGGTCCTCGATCGAGCGCACCGAGGCATCCCCCGAGAAGGCCTGGTCGATCATCCTCTGTTTCCTGGCTACCATCTGCCACATGGTAGCGTCATAGCTGCCCTTCGTCGCATACCTCTTGATCGTAACCATCTTGTTGAGGTTTCCCTGGCGGAGGATTCTCCCGTCAGGCTGCTCGACATCGGAAGGATACCAGGGTGGATCGAGGTAGTGCAGTGCGGCAAGGCGCCGCTGCACGTTGAGCCCGGTGCCCATTTTTTTAGCAGAGCCCAGGAGGATTCTCACCTTCCCTTCGCGCATGGCGCTGTACGCGTTCTGCTTCTCCGTGGAGTTCTTCAGGTCGTCGATCCACACGATCTCCTTGCTGGGGATTCCCGCGTCCTTGAACCGCTGCGCTACCCAGGCCTTCGCATCGAAGCCCCTGCGGGCCACTCCTGCGCCAAAGCCATGGTTGTAGAAACATATGGTCGTGCCGCCCTTGATCGGCTCTTCCTTGCCGGTGACCGGGTCCACATAGGTGTTATCCCTCGTCTCCCTCCAGGAGGCGATGATCCCGTCAATGTACTTGTTCAGCTTGCTGTCCGGATCGTTCTGCGTCAATGGCTGCACGAACCTCAGGTCGATCGAGGCAAGACGGCCGTCAGTGATGATGTTGATTATCGGGTCTGGATTCCCTTTCTCTCCCGGGGTAGGCTTCCACTTCTTGCTTGTCTCGATACGAGGCTCGAGCACATTCTTCTGATATGATCTCAACGCTTCCGAGGGCGGGGTAATGACAACCTCCGGGCCCCCCCCCTTGACGTCGGGGCGAGCGACGAACGCGCCGAGCTGCGCGGACGTGAGCACGTCCATGAATGTGCGCACCCGGCTCATGAGCTCGGGCACGTTCTCGAACCGCGCAAACCTTTCCACGAGCTCATACCTGCCGGCAGCGTTCATCTCCGCTTCGGGTGACACCGAGCCGAACATATTTGCCCAGGCATCGAAATGATTCGTGCCGTCCGCCTCCATCTGGGGCATGTCAAAGAACCGCATGAGCGTGAAGAGCTCGCCCATGGTGTTGGTGATCGGGGTCCCGGAGGCAAAGACGAACGA
>JBASVF010000221.1:0-3696 GCA_049275795.1 Desulfomonilia bacterium | reverse complement strand
GGCCCAGGCCGATACCGCTGCCGTTTACGTTGGTGATCTCGCGCTTCAGTCCGAGCTCCTTCTCGCAGCCGATGTACTGGGCCGCAAAGGCCTCGTTGACTTCGATGAGCTCGAAGCTGTCGATCGTGAACTGCGGGTTTTTCTTGAGCAGGTCCCTGACCGCGGGAACCGGGCTTAAGCCCATGACCGAGGGGTGGCATGCACCCTTGCCGGTTGCGACTATGCGGGCGATCGGCTTGACGCCCAGCTCTCTGGCCTTGTCCGCCGACATGATCACCATGGCCGAGGCGCCGTCGTTCAAACCTGAGGCATTGCCGGCCGTTACCCTGCCGATCTTGGGAACGAATGCAGGCGGCAGTTTGGCCAGGTCGTCCATGGTGAGCCCCGGCCTGAAATGCTCGTCCTTGTCGAAGATGATGGGGGGCTTGCCCTTCTTCTGGGGGATCTCCACGGGCACGATCTCTTCCGCGAAGTCGCCTTCCCTGGTTGCCCTCTCGGCGTTGTTGTGGCTCCTCAAGGCCACCTCGTCCATCTCCTGCCTGCTGATGTTGTAGAGATCAGCGACGAACTCGGCGGTGTGCCCCATGATGTAGGGCTTGCCCTTGTACATCTCGAACAGAGGGCCCTCCTTCAGGGGTCCATCGTCGGAGAGCGGCATGACGTACGAGCCGCAGTGCAGGGCCCTGATCAGGGCGTCCACGAAGGTCTTGTCCTGGAGCCTGCATCCCCATCGTGCATCGGGAGAGATATAGGGCACGCCCGACATGTGCTCTACACCGCCCGCGAGGATGATGTCCGCCATACCGGCCTGTATCATGGCAGCCCCGCTCAGGGTCGCCTCCATCCCTGAGATGCAGACCCGGTTGACAGTGACCGCGGGAACGGTATCCGGGATGCCAGCCAGCAGGGCGGCCACCCTCGTCACATTCAGGGTATCTGCAGGATCCATGCAGCAGCCGAAGCGGACATCGTCGATCATCGACGGGTCGATGCCGGCCCGCTTCACGGCCTCTCTCATGACCACGCTGCCGATGCGCGCTGCAATGACATCCTTGAGTGATCCGCCGAAACTGCCTATGGCGGTCCTGCACGCAGAGACAATGACTACATCTTTCATGAAAGCCCCCTTCGAAAGTATCGTTCTTGAGTGTGGCGATGAGCTTCTAAAAATGAATACTCATTCATTGACATTTATATCTAAAGTGCGTTACCAAGTAAAGAAGAATCATCGTAAAAAGCAAGCCGATTGAAAAAGTCTCCAGGTACTGTGCGACATGCACCGCCGGTCTTTCCAAGCCCGGGTGAAAAAGGGGCGGGACCGGGAACGGGGGATCAAGGATGGACTCGGAACAGGGATCATCGGCTCCTCCATGCCGTCGATGCGGGAAGTGCTGCCTCGCGGACATGATCGCCTACGTGACGGCTGAGGATCTCAGCCGGTGGGAGCGCGAGGGCAGGGAGGACATCCTCCACATCATCGCCAACGAGCAGGCTGTATGGCTTGGCGATCACTTCGTCTCCAGCCGCACGGGCAGACCCATCTACTGCTGCCCGTTTATCGAGATTAAAGACGGGCTCTTCTCCTGCAGCATCTACCAGACCAGGCCGCGGGTGTGTAGAGAATACCAGCCCGGCTCCTCGGAGATCTGCCCTCTGTACGGCGAGCCCTGAAACCGGGGTTCTTGTCACTCCTGCAAAAATCTGCGTTGCCGGCCGGTCCATCGGAGGCAAGGCCAGGGCATGCACTTTTGATGACCTTTATCCCTTTGCCTGCATACGAGGGGGTGGTGCATTGACAGGGGAGGATCATCCGTGCACCGTCTGGAGGAAAAGGCGGCTTGCTTTGAGGCAGCGGGTATCAGGGCTTCCGGTGCGTGAGGCTTTGTGCCAGGGCCTTCACGAAACTCAGGGCCCCCGTGCGGGGATGGGCCTTTCCGTGCCTTCCCTGTGCCAGCAGGGCCGCACCATAGGCGGGCGCGATACGCGCATCAATCGGAAGCTCTGCAAGGTCCCGGCCCGAGGACCGGGCGAGCTGCTCCCTGAACAGCGGCAGCTCGGACACCCCGCCGGTCAGCGCCGTTCTCCCGCACTCCGAGGCGCCCGCCTTCACCAGCAGGGTGAGCACCTTCGAGATGATCGACTGCACGACCCCTGCCATTATGTCCTCGCTGGGAATTCCGGCGTTGAGCTGCGAGATGACTTCGCTCTCGGCAAACACGGCGCACGCGCTGGTAATGGCATAGGGCCTGCGAGAGAGCGAGGCGCGTTCGGAGATCGCTTTGAACGGGATCTCGAGCGCTTCGGAGACCAGCTCAAGGAATTTGCCGCTGCCGGCTGCGCAGGGATCGTTAACCGTGCTGTCGTCGAGGAAGCCGTTTTCGTCTATTGACACGATCCGGATGAAGAGCGCGCCCACGTCGATCACCGTACGGATGGAAGGGTCGGCCGAGGAGACGGCCCGGGCGATGCAGGCCGCATCCGAGAGTTCGTAGGCGGCAAAGTCGACCAGGCCGGCCCCGTGGCCGGTGGCGATCGATCTTGCCACCGATCGGGGTTTGAGCCCGGTACTGTCCAGCAGGGCCAGGTATGCAGAGCGGATCTCCCTGCCGGGGTTGCGGCCGGCCTCGCGGCAAGACGAGGCGATGATCCTGCCGTCTTCCACCAGGCAGATCTTGTGGAAACGCGTGCCGATGTCGAAGCCGGCCGTGATCACTTACGAAGCCTCCCTCTGGGCGAAAACAGCCGCACCCAGGGCCCCCATGAGCTGCGGGTCTGTGCTGAGAGGCTTGAATCGGATACCCATGATCCGCTCGAGCCCCGAGGCGACGCCGGCATTCTTGGAGACCCCGCCTGTCAGGCAGATCTCGGGGAGCACCTCCATGGACCTGGCCAGTGCCGCCACCCTGCGCGCCACGGCGAGGTTGATCCCTGCCGCGATATCACGGAGCCGCGCCTTGCGGTAGAAGTGCTGGAGCACCTCGAGCTCCATGAAGATGGAGCACTTGTTGGTGATGGAGATAGGCCTGCGCGACTTGAGGGACAGCAGCCCCAGGTCTGAGAGATCAACGCCGATGGCCTTGGCGAGGATCTCGAGGCATCGCCCTGTGCCGGCGGCGCACTTTTCGTTCATGATGAAGCTCCTCACCTTGCCCTGCTCGTCGAGGGCGATCACCTTGCAATCCTGGCCGCCGATATCGATGACTGTGCGGATGGCCGGATCGGTAACGTGAGCGCCCAGGGCGTGGCAGGATATCTCGCTTACCTGCATGGTCGCAAACGGGATCTCCATCCTGCCGTACCCGGTCGCACAGCAGGCGTCGATATCCTGCATGCGTGCGCCGGAGGCGGCTAGGGCGGCAGCCAGCACGGCCTTTGCCGAATCCGCGGGCCTGGGCTTCACGCGCATGACGTGCGCGCATCTGACAGCCCCGTCTTCGAGCACCACTGCCTTGGCTGTGAGGGAACCGATGTCGATGCCGACAGCCAGCATGCCACATACCTCCCGGTTTATCCCTTAAAAGGCTTCACAAGGGCGGCCCGGTACGCAGATGAAGGCGACGTCCGCCTTCCCCCAGTACGGCCGATCATGCCGGATATGCCGTGGGCGTACCGCTGCCACACCATGATCATAACGTGATCATGTGCTGATGTAACCAGCTTTTTTAGGAAAATTCCCTTGACAATGCACATGCACTT
>JBASVF010000220.1:0-5157 GCA_049275795.1 Desulfomonilia bacterium | reverse complement strand
CCTTGTTTTGAACCTGGGACCACGCGACGTCCGGATTCGTGCCCGGGGCAAAGGTGAGCTCGATGCGCGACCCGCCTGCCGAGTCGCTCGAAGCGGACATGTACAGCAGCCTGTCCAGGCCGGTCATACTCTGCTCGATGACCTGGGTCACGCTGTTTTCCACGGTCTCCGCAGAGGCGCCGGGGTAAAACGAGGAAATCGCGATGGAGGGCGGGGCCATCTCGGGGTACTGGGAGATGGGCAGGTTGTAAATCGCAAGCAATCCTGCCGCCATGATGATGATGGCGATGACCCATGCGAAGACCGGGCGGTCGAGGAAAAACTTAGAAAGCATGGTATCTCTTTCCTCCCTTTAGTTCGAGGCCGGAGCGGTGGAAGCAGCGGTTTGTGCAGCGGGATGCTCGGCCCCATCCGAGGAGACCGCCTTGACCTGCATGCCCGGTCTCACCTTGAGCGCTCCCTGCACGATGACCCGGTCGCCGGCCGAGAGACCGGATGCGACAAGCCACTGGTTGCCCATTGCCCGGTCGACCTCGATCTGGCGCTGTCTCACGATTCCGTCCCCGTCAACGACCAGCGTCAGTGCGTTGCCCTTGGGATCGCGCGAAACAGCGTCCTGGGGAATCAGGATGGCCCGCTTGTTGATACCCTCCCGCACCACGGCGCGTACGAACATGCCCGGCAGCAGGATGCCGTCCGGGTTGGGGACCACCGCCCGGAGGGTGACCGTGCCGGTGGTGGGATCGACCGTCACGTCGCGGAACTCGAGTGTTCCCTCCAGGGGGTACTGCGATCCATCCTCCAGGATGAGCCCGATCTTCCTCTGGCTCTCTCCGTTCAAGTCGAGGCTGCCGCTCGAGATCCGGCGCTTGAGCTTCAGCAGGTCGGCCGTGGACTGCGGGACATCCACGTAGATCGGGTCGAGCTGCTGGATGACGGCCAAGGGCGAGGGCTGGCCTGCAGTCACCAGGGCGCCCTCGGTCACGTTGGACTTGCCGATCATGCCGGAGATCGGGGCGGTAACGCGGGTATACCCCAGATTGATGCGGGCGGACTCCACGGCCGCCTGCCAATAGGCCACATCGGCCTTTGCCTGTCTGAAGGCAGCGTCGATGTCGTCGAAGTCCTGCTGGCTCACCGCGCCACCGGCAAGCAGCTCGCGGTAGCGCTCCGCCCGCGCCTGGGCTGTCGAGAGGACGGCCTCAGACCTGGCGAGCGAGGCGGTTGCGCTGTCGAAGGTTGCCTGGAACGGCGCGGGGTCTATCTGGTAGAGGAGGTCGCCTGCCTTGACCGAGGACCCTTCCTTGAAATGGCGCTTCTGGATGATGCCGCTCACCTGGGGGCGGATCTCGGCGATCAGGCGCGCGCTCGTCCGGCCGGGCAGCTCGGTGGTCAGCATCACCTGCTGCTCCTGGACATCCATGGTCACTACTTCGGGGATGGGCGGCGATGTCTGGGGTTGACGCCGGTCACATGCGCCGAGCACGAGAGCAAAGGCAACGGTGACCATGAGAAACACCGGGATGAATCGAACGGGTAGAAAGCAGGATTTCATCGCACTCCTCCAATGATCTGTATCGAATGTGTGTTTGGGGCAATCAATGATGTGCTGCTGCATGCTCAGTCCACCTGGCCTTTGAGCAGGATGTCAAGGATCATCCCGGCCTCCTCGGGAAAAGGCGCGCCCGCCGGCTCTTCGAGCCACCGGAAGAGAAAGGCGTTGATGGTCCCGTCGATGGCCACGGCCAGGGCCAAGGGGTCGGCGGTCCTCTTGAACCGGTTCTTCCTCATGCCGCTCTCGAAGACCGCGGCAATCATCCCGAGATGATCCTCGTGGCGCTGCCTGATTTGGGCGTTCAGATCGGCCATGAGATTGAAGCCCTCTCCGTAGGCCTCGGAAAAGTAGAGCCGGATCATGGGCACGTGGGAGCGGAAGATCGCGGACTTGGTCTCGATGTACCTCCGAAGCCTCTCTACCTCGTCTTCCTGCCCCTCCAGGGCGGCGACGATGGATTGGTGGAACTCCTCCAACCTCTCGAGGATCAATGCCTTGTAGAGGTCTTCCTTGTTCTTGAAGAACTTGTAGAGCGTGCCAACGGCAAACTCGGCCTTTTCTGCGATCTCGTGCATGGTGACGTTGTGGTATCCCTTGAGCGTGAACAGGTCAAGGGCCGCGTCGAGCATGTCCCGGCGCTGGCGAAGCCTCTCCCGTTCCCGCCGGGAAAGCCGCTTCTTCGCTTTCAGAAGAGGTTCGTTGTGCATGGGGTCTCCTGGTATGATCCGCATCCTTGACGTGAACGCGATGTCATCCCATAGAACGCTATGTCATATGAGTCAAGACCTTTTTGAAGTAAAAAGCTTTTTTGATTTTTGAGGAACGTTTCTTACAAGGAATTGCAGGAAAGGAGCTTTCATTTTCTCGGGAATGGCAGTACCCTGTGACCCGGTATCATGGAAGGAAGGCGAGCCGGAGATCGCCGCTCGCTCTTTCGTGCGGGGGATGCGGTTCCGGAAGCAGGAAAGGGGCATGCACGACAGGAATTTACAGGATTTCGAGAGAGCGGGCGGGCCGCATGTGCCCGGCATCAAGAAGGCAATGGACGGCGAGCCGGCACTGGATGGAGAGATATGCCGGGGAGCGTCCGCGAACGAGACGCGCGCATGGACCGAAACGCATTGCCGAAGCATTCACCGAGAACCGGGGCGTGTGCACGGGGCGGATGGATCGTTCCTTGCCCGGGCTTCGAGCGTGAAACCATGCGCCGTATTGATTCTCTGCGCCATCCTGTGCCTGCCCGCGCTTCCGCTCGCCGCGGCAGGTGACGGCGCCGCAGGCGGAACCATCACCTTCTACCAGGAAAACGACCTCTATGCAGGCACAGACCGCGACTACACCAACGGCATCAAGCTTTCCTGGGTCTCTCCCGACCTCGAGCAGTACCGGGACGACCCCCGGCTGCCGAAATGGAGCCACGCCCTGATCGACGCCATGCCGTTCTCCGAAGGAGAAGGCTTCCTGCGGACCGTGTCTCTTTCCGTGGGACAGAACATCTATACCCCCGATGGCATCGAGAGCCATATACCCAGCCCCGACGACCGGCCCTATGCCGGCATCTCCTACCTGGCCCTGGGGTTCCAGAGCCGCAACAAACGGGTCATGAACTCCTGGGAGTACACCCTGGGCATCATCGGGCCCCATTCGTATGCCGAGGACGTGCAGAAGGCGGTGCACCACTTGACGCATTCTGACTTCCCCAACGGCTGGGAGCACCAGCTCAGGGACGAGGTCATCCTCAACGTGTTCTACGACCGGAAGTGGAGATTTGCCGGGGAGAATGGGAGCCGGAACCCGAGCTATGACCTGATCCCCCATGCCGGGTGCTCCGTGGGCAATGCCCTGACCGCTGTGAATGCCGGTATCCAGCTGCGTTACGGCTGGAACCTGCCGAACGACTTCGGTACGCTCCCCATCCGGCCCGGCTCGGACACCAACGCCCCCCTCGACCGGGACGACCCCCGGCTGCAGGGAGGTTCCCGGGGGTTCAGCATCCATACGTTCGTCTCTGCGGACGTGTATGCCAAGCTCTGGGACATAACCCTGGATGGGAATTTCTTCCGCAGCGGCGGTCCCAGCGTCGACAAGGAGCCCTTCGTGGCGCAATACGCCCTGGGGCTGGGCATGATCGTGGGCAGGTTCAAGATCACCTATGCCTACGTGACCGGGTCACGCGAATACGAAACCCAGAAAGACCGGCAGACCTACGGCACCATCACGGTCTCGTACACCTTCGACTGATTGCCTGCAGGGACCTCACCACCAGGGCAGGATCCAGGGCAGCGCCCATATCCCGAAGTTCCCCGCCGCATGGACGACCCAGGGGGCCCAGATGCTCTTCCGCCACTCGTAGATCCCAGCGAAGAGCAGACCCCCGGCCAGCTGAACCGGCGAGAAGAAACCGTGCATGCCTGCAAAGAGCAGGGCGGAGACGACAACGGCCGGGAGCACCGGCATCCGGTCCCTCAGCCACGCATAGATGAGGCCGCGAAAGAAGAGCTCCTCGGCGAAAGGCCCGATGAGGCACCCGGCAAGAATGAACCCGAGGGGGTCCTGCAGGCTCTGCCTGGCGATGATGAGCCCGAGCGCCCCGCCTTCCAGGAAGACACGCGACACGGCGTCCGCCAGGATCACGCACGCGCCGAAGACGCCGCAGCCCCGGCCCCGACGAGGAGCTCGCGCGGGACCGACCGGGCCCTTGCCCCGCAGTGCTCGAGAGCAATCCCCAGGATGAGCAGGATCTGTGCCGCCCGGGCGGCCAGGGTAAAAGCCAGGGGATCGGCGCTCGGGCAAAGGAAGCGGTACGCGAGCCTGAAGCAGAGCTCCGAAACTACGACCGCCAAGATTGCACCCGTTCGCCTGTCCATGTCCTTATAGGCGGTTATACGGCCTGATGCCCCCTGACGACAAGCCCAATAACGTCAAACTTTCGCTCGGGGGAATAAGGCCCTCCTCGAGGGCAACGATGAATTGACGGCGATAGCGGAATCTGTTTAAACCACTCCATTATGAAGAGAATCGTCATCGGCACCGCAGGGCACGTGGACCACGGGAAGACCTCGCTCATCAGGGCCATGACGGGCGTGGACTGCGACCGCCTCAAGGAGGAGAAGAAGCGCGGGCTCACCATCGAGCTCGGGTTCACCTCGCTGGAGCTGCCCTCCGGGGAACAGGTGGGCGTGGTGGATGTGCCCGGGCACGTGAAGTTTATCCGGCACATGCTCTCGGGCGCCTCGGGGATCGACCTGGTGATGCTGGTGGTAGCCGCGGACGAGGGGGTGATGCCCCAGACCGTCGAGCATATCCAGATCTGCAGCCTCCTGGGTATCCAGCGGGGCGTCGTGGTGCTCACCAAGGTCGACATGGTGGACGACGATCTGTTCGAGCTGGCGCATGCCGATATCCGTGAGTTCGTGGAGGCTACCTTCCTCCGCGGCGCTCCCATCGTGCCCGTGAGCTCCGTGACCGGAGCGGGCATCGACGAGCTCAAGAAAACCCTCGACGAGCAGATCGCAACGCTCAAGGAGCGGAGGATCACGGGGGTACCGGTCCTGCCCGTCGACCGGGTATTCACGGTCAAGGGCTTCGGAACCGTGGTAACC
>JBASVF010000219.1:0-5582 GCA_049275795.1 Desulfomonilia bacterium | reverse complement strand
TCCTCATCCTTCTGGTAGCCCTCATCGTACTGGGACCAAAAAAACTTCCCGAGATAGCGAAGACCATCGGGAAGGCGATGCGCGAGTTCCAGCGAGCCACGGACGATTTCAAGCGTCAGGTCGACCTCGCCTCACTGGAGGAGGAGACCAAGGCCGCCTCGGCCCGGGAAAAGAAAGACCGGGGATCGGAGGCGGAGGAACAGGCGGCTCGGGAACCGCAGGCCAACGGGCATCCGGAGGACGGCCAGGCGGCCCCGGCCGGAGACGGGCCCGCTGGGGAGAGCTCACAGGAAAACCAGACTCTGGAAGAAGAATCCAGGGAAGAGAACTCCTCTGCGCCGGCGCGGGAGGAGCCTGAGGCCGAGGATAAGACCGCGCCGAAGAGGGGCGAGGACGCCCCCATGGCCTACCGTCCGGGGGAAATAGAGGAATAGGAACACCGAGGTGGAAGAAGAGAAGAAGCTCCCCATCAACGATCACCTCGAGGAGCTCCGCTGGAGGCTCATCAAGTGCGTCATTGCCGTGGCCGTGGGTTTCGTGGCCACCTACGCCTTCAAGGAGCGGATCTTCGAGTTCCTGGTAGAGCCCCTGGTAAAGGTGCTGCCCGAGGACAGCCACCTCATCTACACCTCTCTGCCCGAGGCCTTCATCACCTACCTGAAGGTGGCGTTCTTTGCCGGGCTCGTTCTGGCTGCGCCGGTGATCTTCTACCAGATATGGAAATTCGTCATGCCCGGTCTCTATGAAAACGAGCGGCGCTATGTGGTTCCCTTCATGCTCATAGCCACCTTCTTCTTCCTCACCGGGGTGAGCTTTGCCTATTTCGTGCTCTTTCCCTACGGCTTCCAGTTTTTCCTGGGCTTCCAGACCGACAGCATCGCGGCCATGCCCGCCATGAAGGACTACCTGGGCTTTGTCATGAAGCTCATGATCGCCTTCGGGCTGTCCTTCGAGCTGCCGGTGGTCATGTTCTTCCTGGCCAAGATGGGACTGGTGTCACCGGAGGGACTCAAGAAGCAACGCAAGTACGCGATCCTGATCGTGTTCATCGTAGCGGCGATCCTGACCCCGCCCGACATCATCAGCCAGATCATGCTGGCCATCCCGCTGCTCGTTCTCTACGAGCTCAGCATCTGGGTCACCTACTTCGTGAGGAAACGCAAGGAAACGGCGTAGCAGGGCCCTGCCGCGCTGGGAAGCACCCTCCTGCCGGCGTGTCGGCCCTCTTCGGCAAAGCTCGAGGCCGGAGAGTGTCAGATCAGAGGTACCCTTCTTCGTGGGCCGCGGTATCCATGTCCAGGCTCAGAACGTCTTCGGTCTCCGGATCGCGGACCGTGCGCGCGCGGGTGTCCACCACCTTGAGATAGTGCCTGCACTGCAGGCAGTACTGAACGCGATAACCCTCCAGGCCCTCCATGTCGAAGTAGCCCATGGTCTCGTGGTCGTCGTTGCCGCAGAACGGACAGGCGAGCCTTCTGAACCTCCACTGTTTTCCGCACAGCAGGCAGACGAGCTCGCGGGACATCTCCGAGTCCAGCGCAATCCTCGGGTAGGTACCGCAGAAGGGGCACCTCCCCTCTCCCGTCTCCGCTCCGTCCTTTCCCGAAGCTCTCTCCCTGAGAAGCCTGAGGTACCCGGTCACCGCCGGGCGGAGAAACATGGGCAGGACATCCAGCACGTCCTGCCCGGACTCCTCGAACGGCTCCTCGGCGACGAAGGCCTTCAGCGCCTGCTCCAGGTCGACGTCGGGCTCGCAGCCCATGACCTCGGTCCACGCCCCCCGCATCGCCTCGGCAAGCGCTCCGTAGGGGATGACCTCCTCGATGCCCGCCTCTGCAGGCAGGCTCTGGCCGGGGGGAAGATCGATCTTCCCGATCCGGTCCATCACTGCGGCGTGGATCTGCCGGGCCCTGTCGATGCCGGAGGCATCTTCCGGATAGGTGGTGCGTATCGTGTCCCAGTCCATAGCCGGACCTTAGGGAATAACAGGCAGAGTGTCAAGCTCTTCCGCTCCCGGGACCGGGAAGGCATCCATCCTTTCATAGAGCACCCGGGAAAACGGGGCTCCCCGGGGCGGCCCATGTTTGGGCTGGCTTTAAGCCGCCTTTTTACGGTAAGGAAGGGGGCTGTATGAGAAAAATCATCGCCTGTGCAGGCCTCTGGGCCGTGGTGCTCACGATCGCGGCCCTGCCCGCCCGGGGACAGGCCCCGGAGAGGATCGTCTCGCTCGCGCCCTCGCTCACCCGGCAGATCGCAGACCTCGGCGAGCAGGGCAGGCTCGTGGGGATCACCAGCTTCTGCCCCGAGCTCCCCGGAGCGAGCGCCGAGGTGGTGGGCACGCTCACCCTGTTCAACTTCGAGAGGATCTGCGCGCTCAAGCCCGACCTGGTGCTCGCCAGCACGGACTCGAACCGCAAGTCCGACATCGAGAAACTCAGTGCGCTCGGGCTTGAGGTCGAGGTCTTCCGGGGGTGCGAGTCGTTCGCCTGCATGTGCGAAGAATTCCTCAGGCTGGGTAACGTGCTCGGAAAGGCCCGGGAAGCGGACCTCATGGTGAAGCGGATCAGCGGCGAGATCGAGGCTCTGCGCGCACGGGCCGGCCGGGGAAGCGGCTTGCGGGTCTTCTGGCAGATGGGTGCGAACCCCCTGGTGGCCGCAGGCGACGAGACCTTCACCGGGGAGCTCATCCGCCTGGCGGGATGCACCAATGTCATGAAGGGCGTGCACGCGAAGTATCCCAGGGTCAATGCCGAGGAGGTGGTGGTGCTCGATCCCGAGGTCATCATCGTGGTGAGCGGCATGGAGGGGTCGCAGGACGCGGTCGCCTTCTGGTCGCGGTTCGAGCGGATCGACGCGGTGAGGACGGGCAGGGTGCACATCCTGAGCGCGGACCTCGTCTGCCAGCCCACCCCGCGCAGGTTCCTCGAGGCCTTCGAGGCGGTGTCGACCCTGCTCAAGGCGGAGGAGCCGTGAGACGCGGGACCGTGCTGCTCGCCCTGCTCCTCTTCCTGACTGCCAGCGTCCTGGTAGGCCTGCTCACCGGCGGGACGAGCCTGCCGCCCCGGGATATCGCCCATGCGCTGCTCAACCCGGACGCTGAGGGGATCGCCCAGACGCTCGTATGGGGGCTCAGGCTCCCCCGGATCGCCATGGCGGGAATGGTGGGGGCGGCCCTGGCCGTCTGCGGGGTAGTGTTCCAGGCCATCCTGCGCAACCCCCTGGCCGAGCCCTACACCCTGGGGGTCTCGGGCGGCGGGGCGCTGGGCGCGGTGGTCGCCATCCTGCTCGGCATCACCGGCATCCCCATGGCCCTGATTTGCTTCGCCGGCTGCTGCCTGAGCATCGGGGTGGTGCTCGGGGCGGCCTCGCTCAAGGGCTTCACCAACAGCATGCTGATCCTGACCGGCATCATCATGAGCTTCCTCTTCTCCTCGCTCGTGATGTTCATCTTCGCGATAGCCTCCTCGAGGGAGGTGCACGCTTCGGTCATGTGGATCATGGGCTCGCTGAGCTCGCCTCCGCCGGGCTCCCTGGCCATGCTCGGCGCGGTTGCGCCGGTGGTGCTGGGTTTGACGCTCTTCGCCCGCGACCTGAATCTGCTCTCGCTGGGAGACGAGCCCTCGGGCCACCTCGGGCTGGACACGGGCAAGGCCAAGGCGGCCCTGCTCCTGGCAACCTCACTCGTCACGGGCGTGTGCGTGGCCGTCTCCGGGATCATCGCCTTCATCGGGCTGGTCATCCCGCACGCGGTAAGGGGCATGACCGGGGCGGACCACCGGCTCCTCCTGCCCGGGGCCATGCTCGCGGGCGCCGGCTTCCTCATCCTCTCGGACGCCCTCGCCCAGGTCGTGATCCGGCCCCTGGAGCTGCCGGTCGGGGTCATCACGGGAATGGCGGGCGGGGTGTTCTTCATCGTTTACCTGCTCAAGTCCCGGGTTTCGGAGGTGTCCTGAGATGGACCTGCTCAAGGCCGTCAGCCTCACGGCAGGGTACGGAAAGGAGCCCGTCATCCAGGAGATCTGCCTGTCCGTGCCACCGGGAGGCATCACGGGCGTCATCGGCCCCAACGGCGCGGGCAAGACCACGCTCCTGCGCATCCTGAGCCGCGCGCTCAAGCCCCGGCAGGGAACGGTTCTCTTCCGCGGCCGCGACATTGCGGAGATGCCGCGCAGGGAGTTTGCGCGCAGGGTGGCGGTGGTCCCCCAGTTCCAGTCAGTGCCCCCGCCCTTCACGGTGTCCGAGTTCGTCTCCATGGGAAGGTATCCCCACCGGGGCAGGCTCTCCCCCCTCACCCGGGAGGACCGGGAGATCGTCGACGAGAGCCTCGAGCTGCTCGAGCTCATGCACCTCAGGGACCGGAGGGTCAACCTCCTCTCGGGCGGAGAGATCCAGCGGGTGTTCCTCGCGCAGGGTCTTGCGCAGAGACCCGAGCTGCTCCTCATGGACGAGCCCACCGCACACCTGGACATCAGTCATACGATCCGGGCGCTCGATCTGGCGGACTCCCTGGCCAGGAGCAGGAATCTCACCGTGCTCGTCACCCTCCACGACCTCAACCTGGCCGCAACCTACTGCGAACGGCTGGTCATGCTGAAAGGGGGGACGGTCCATGCCGCGGGAGAGCCGGGTACGGTCCTCACGGAGCAGACCATCGCCGAGGTCTATTGCACGCGGGTGAGGGTACAGAGCGATCCGGTGACCAGGCGGCCGCACATCTTCTTTCTCAGGCATTCGGCAAGCAGGTGAAAACGGCCGGGAAGGTCCCCGGAGAGAAAGGCCGCCCGGTCTTCAGGAGCGCTCGTTCTTGAGGATCTCGACGACCTCGAATTCCTTCCTGCCGCCGGGTGTCTCCACGATCACCTCGTCATCGACCTTCTTGCTGATGAGCGCCTTGCCCATGGGCGACTCCACCGAGATCCTGCCCCGGGAGATATCCGACTCGTCAACCCCGACGATCTGGTAGACGGTCTCTTCATCGGTGTCCACGTTGTACAGGACGAACCGGGAGCCGAACACGATCCGGTCTTCCGGGAGATTCGTGGTGTCGATGATCTCGGCGGTCCCCAGCTTGTGCTCGAGCTCCTGCATCCTGCCCTCGATGATGGATTGACGCTCCTTGGCATAGATGTATTCGGCGTTCTCCGACAGGTCTCCGTGTCCCCTCGCCTCCTCGATGGCCCTGATGATCTGGGGGCGCTCGACCTTCTTCAGGCGTTCGAGCTCCTCCTGCAAGGCCCGATGGCCTTCTCTGGTCATGGGATTTCGTTTCATACGTATCTCCAGCTTCAAAAAAGAAAAGATACCGGCGGGACAAAAACCGCCAGTACCACTGCAAAAGGTATCATATGGTGCCGATATGTCAAGCACAAGAATGGCTGCTCGCTTCAGAAGGGCATGCATCGGGACTATACTGCCGGATTTTTCTGTGCTATGTGGCAGGGATTCAGAAGAAACAGCGTGTTTTCCTGGAAAGAGAACGGAGGATAGAAGAATGGGAACACAGGAAACGGTTACTCTGGAACTGATCCCTCGGTCGGTCCACAAGAAGAAGGTGCGCGCCTTGCGCAGAGAAGGCATCATCC
>JBASVF010000218.1:0-2920 GCA_049275795.1 Desulfomonilia bacterium | reverse complement strand
GTGCAGTAGTGGTCGTAGCACCGTTTTTCGTCATCAATATAGATGCGCTGCCGGTCGATGAGCTCCTTGAAGTCCACCTGGTGTCCGTCGAACTCCGGGCCATCCACGCAGACGAACCGGGTCTTGCCGCCCACCGTGACCCTGCAGGCGCCGCACATCCCGGTGGCATCGACCATGATAGAGTTGAGCGATACCACCGTGGGTACGTTGTACTTCTTGGTCACGTCGCACAGCGCCCTCATCATGGGCACCGGACCGATGGCCACGGCCAGATCGATCTTCCTGTCTCCTTTCAGGAGGTACTTCTCCTCGAGCGCCTGGCTCACGAAGCCGTGATAGCCGTAGGAGCCGTCATCCGTGGCCACGATGATCTCATCCGAAACGGCCTTCATTTCGTCTTCCATGATGATGAGGTCCTTGCTGCGGGCGCCGATGATGGAGATGATGTAGTTGCCAGCCTTCTTGAAAGCCTGGGTGATGGGATATACCGGGGCCACTCCGACCCCCCCGCCGATGCATGCTACAGTACCGATCTTCTCGATGTGGGTCGGCTTGCCCAGGGGTCCCACGAGATCGAGCAGGCTGTCTCCTACATTGAGCGTGGAGAGGTGCGAGGTGCTCTTTCCTACCACCTGGAAGATGAGGGTCAACGTCCCTTTCTCGGGGTCCGCGTCAGCGATGGTAAGGGGGATCCGTTCTCCCTCCTCGTGGATCCTCAAGACCACGAACTGTCCAGCCTGCCTCTTTCTCGAGATCTTTGGAGCGTCCAAAACCAGTTTAAATACGTTCTCTGATAATTGCTGCTTTTCCAAGATCTTGGCTGACATATTTCCTCCATTTTTTCGATCTGTACTTTTTTACTGCTGAAAACGTCCCCGTCAGGATCCCCAGTGTCAGGAACGCACCGGGCGGGAGTATCATGACCAGGGCGGGTTCGAACCCGTTGCCGAAGATGCTGTAGTTGAATATGGTCCCGTTTCCGAAGATCTCCCTGATGGTCCCGAGGATGACCAGGGCCAGGGTGAATCCCGCTCCCATGCCTATGGCATCGGCGATGGAGGGCAGGATCTTATTCTTTGAGGCAAAGGCCTCGGCCCGCCCGAGAATGATGCAGTTCACGACAATGAGCGGGATGAACAGCCCGAGTGCATGATACAGCCCCCGGAAGTACCCGCTCATGACGAGGTCCACCACCGTGACGAACGAGGCAATGACCACGATGTACACCGGGATCCTCACCTCGTCGGGAACATACGGCCGGATGAGAGAAATGGCGATGTTCGAGCAGATGAGCACAAAGGTGGTGGCAATACCCATCCCTATCCCGTTTTCCACCGAGGTCGATACCGCAAGGGTGGGGCACATCCCCAAGACGAGGATGAATATGGGGTTCTCCTTCCAGATACCTTTGATCAGTTCCTTACTGAACGACATCGCCGCCTCCGAAAATCTCCTGCTTGTTTTCCTGGTATTTCTTCAGTCCCTGCTCAACCGCGCTGGTCACTGCACGGGGCGATATGGTAGCGCCGGAGATCTGCTCGAAGTCCCCGCCGTCCTTCTTAACGGCCCACTTGGCATTTTCCAGGGATTTTCCCTTGTACTGGTCGAGGAACCAGCCTTCAGTGATCTTCGATCCCAGTCCCGGGGTCTCCTTCTGCTCGAGGATCCCGATAGTGATGATCTCGCCGTCGGGCTTTATGCCCATCATGACGCGTATCTTGCCGCTGTAGCCCTTATCCGATGCAGTTGCGAAAGCGATGCCGTTGATTTCCCCGTCTTTCTTGGAGACGTAGTAGGTAGTACCGTCGATTATCAGGGCATCGGCGTCCGGTTCGTTGTCGTGCTCGGGGAGAACCATGTTGAGCGAATTCAGGAGTTCGAGCCTGTCTTGGTAGGCACGCGCCTCTTCCGTGGCCTCGCTGACATACGACAGGGAAAGACCCGCCAGTACACTTACGATGGTGAGCACAGCTGTCAGTCTGATCACTTCTTTCATCGCACAGCTCCAAATTTCGTCGGCTTGGTGGCCCGGTTGATCAGGGGCACGAAGGCGTTCATGATCAGGATCGCGAACGACACCCCTTCGGGGTATCCTCCCCACAGGCGTATCACCACGGTGATCACCCCGCATCCTACGGCAAAGATGACCTTGCCCGTGTTCGTGATGGGCGAGGTTACCATGTCGGTGGCCATGAAGAAGGCGCCGAGCATGAGCCCGCCGGCAAGGATATGGAATGCCGGGCTGGCGTAGACCTCAGGGTTGATGAGCCAGAATATGCCGGTAATCACGGCAACCGTGGCGATGTATATCACCGGGATATGCCAGGTAATGATCCTGCGGGCGATGAGGTAGACGCCTCCCAGGAGAAGGGCAAGCGCCGAGATCTCGCCCAGTGAGCCGCCCACGTTCCCGAGGAACGGGTCCATGAGGTTCATCTCGGGAGCCGCCGCGATGGAGCCGTGCTCGAAAATCGCGGTCTTCAGGGCGCCCAGGGGGGTCGCACCCGTGGTTGCATCCGCGACCTGGGTGAAGAACGATCTGGGCTCGGGCCAGGTGGTCATGGCCACCGGGAATGAGATGAGGAGAAACACCCTCCCCACCAGCGCGGGGTTGAAGGGGTTGTTCCCGATGCCGCCAAAGAGCTGCTTGGCAATGATGATTGCCACCAGGGACCCGATCACGACCAGCCACCAGGGGGCCCCGGAAGGCAGGTTCATGGCCAGGAGCAGCCCGGTCAGCGCTGCCGACCCGTCCTTGATGGTCAGAGGGCTGTTGGTGAGCTTCTGCCAGATTGCCTCCAGAGCAACGCATGATACCATCGCAATCGCGATCACCTTCAGGGCCGGGAATCCGAAGAAGTAGACCCCGACCAGGGCGCCGGGTATCAGTGCATAGATGACCTGCCGCATGATCCACGAC
>JBASVF010000217.1:0-5331 GCA_049275795.1 Desulfomonilia bacterium | reverse complement strand
GGCTGCTGCAACGTACCATCTGCTCAATCCTCCTTCTGGGTTTTGGTGTTTCTTGCTAAAAACAACTCTACCCTCCAGGAGGATTTTCACAAACTTTTTCTTCTTATGCTATTTTGGACAAGTGTGTTGCTGAATTACTTTTATACTGTTAAAGATGGGTTTAACGCTAGTTTTGGTTTTCATCTTTATATCGGCGTTGAATGCCAATGCACTCATATTTAAGAGTATCGATGGGTTTGATCCATCGACAGCGACCAATCCCCTAAGCAAGAAAACCATCCCCATAACCGGAACATGGAGCGACGAATACTTCGGGTATACGGGAGATAGGTGGTCCGGATACCTTATTGGCATCGTCGATGTAAAGGACCCATCAGAGGATGATTTTGTAGCCGCTGTAGAGGAATACCTTGGATACGCACTTACAGACTACACGGTTGAAACGATTATGAACGGTTCCGGTACCAGTGGGACTTTTACCTCTACGAAAATCGACGGTCATAGTGGCACATGGGCATTTGATCCTCCCGATTCTGGGGCGCTGGGTTTCTATGCAGTTATGTGGGCAAACGCATTTACCGTATATTTTGTAGACCCGGCCCAGTCGAGTGGAATCTGGTCCACAGCAAATCTGTTAAACAACGGTGGTAATGAGCCCGGGATCTCTCACCTGACAATCATGCCGACGACGGCAGCTCCTGTTCCTGAGCCTGCCACTCTGCTGCTTCTCGGTTCCGGCCTACTGGGAGCTGCAGGATTCAGGAAAAAGATCAAAAAGTAAAAACTCTATCATAAATCCTTCAGAGGCAGGGCCGGTATCTGGCCCTGCCTCTGCTTTTTAAGCAATCTTCCAATTGTTGTCGATCTTCTGTACGGTCATGCATAAGTGGATTCTCAAAAGGACATCACTCAGCCTGGAAAGCAAGGCCCAGTGGGACGTGTTGGTGAGCTCGAATCACACTCTCACCTTTTGGTTTCAACAGTACATTTAAATCTTACAAGTTTTTAGAAGTAGTTTCATATCCTATGTGTGTGCCGGCTCACCCCTGCTTCCCCTCTCGTCCAAACCGTCTGATCTCTTCATCCCAAGGCCTCGATTCTAAGCTCCCTGTAATAGCTCACAATGTCTTCGAAGCGGTAGTAGGCATTGAGGCCACTCGGGCTCGGGAGGACCCAGACAGTTGCGCCTTCGATTTTCTCGGGCTGTCTACCAGGGACTGAGGCAGGCCTGCCGAATGCGGTCCTGTAGGCCTGGATGCCGAGGAAGGCTATGTTGTGCGGTTTGAACTCGCGCACCTTGGCGGCGAGTGTGCGAGCGCCATCGATGAGCTCTTCCCGGCTCAATTCGTCCGATCCGGCAGTGGCGCGCTCGACGATGTTCGTGAGGCCGCAGCCCCTGTCGAGGAGATCTCTTTCTTCGAATGGGGAGAGGATGCGGTCGGTGAAGCCTGCTGCGAAGAGGACACGCCAGAAGCGGTTTCCCGGGCGGGCGAAATGATGGCCTACGGCGCCTGAGTAGAGGCCCGGATTTATTCCGCAGAACAGCACCCGCAAGTCATGGGAGATGAGGTCGGGGATTTTCTTACCATGGGCTTCGCGGATCTCTCTTCTCGTGGGTCTGTAGGGAGCCGCATCTCGGGAAATCATGCTTTGGGCCTCGGGTATTTGTATGTCCTTTCCATTATGATCAAAAAAGTAGCTGCATATTTCAAGCTGGTCTCTTCCTTCTTTCCCGCTTCCCCCAGTTGTCATTCCCACAGAGGTGTGAATCCAGGAAGCATGAAATGAATCCTGGATCCCCGTTTTCACGGGGATGACAAGGAGAGCGGCGGGGATGGCAAGGAGAGGACTGGGGACGACAGAAGAGGCGCGGACATGACAGAGACGGGGTGCCGGATTGGACCTGATGGAGATCTATGGCTTCTCTATGATGCTTATCTGCCCGTCGCTTTCCATGTAGGCTTCCTTGACCTGGGAAAGATCGGTCAAGCCTTTCTCGCGCAGCTTGCTCATGAGCTCGTCCGTGGAGAGTAGCTCCTTTCTGAGGTTGTCCTTGATGACGGCGCCGTTCTTGATGATGAGAAGGGGCGGCAGGTTGAAGAGCCTGTCGAAGAAAGGAAAATGATAGGAGAGCCAGTCGATGGCGTAGTTCCAGAAAATGATCGTTGCGATGAGCAGGCCCCCCTCGGTCACGGATTGGTGGCTCCCCGACATGGCATTCTGAGCCGCATCCGCGATGATCACGATCATGAGGATGTCAGCGATGCTCACCGGGCTCGCCTCTCTCTTCATGACGAAGCGTATCAGGAGGAAGAGGAACCAGTATATCATGGTGCCCCGCAGGATTATCTCGCCCAGCGACATGGTGGGCATGAAGAGCCCTACCCAATCGATATCGAAGAATCCCCTCATCCTTTCCTCCCGGCTGGAATCCGGTTGCGACAGAGGCCCTCCTGTCGGTCTCCCCGGTGCCCGGGCTGAATCATCCCGAAAGTGTTCCGACAAAAGACGCAAGCGCCCTCTCTACAAGTATAATCTCCTGCAAACCGGCGGGCTCAAGCTCGTCCCTGCCATTGCCGGGACAGTGATGTCTCCTGCGAGTGATTGGCATTGTAAGTCATTTTATTTATTGGCATAATGAGTAATCTTCAAAAAAGGTGCAGATTTTTATTGCTGTCGATCCTTTGACAGGAACAATGTGGAAAGTGGATGAAACAGTCTATGTGAACTTAGCACTCGATCCAACATACGTTCCCATATCCACAAGAAGACGCGGAACCGCCACGAGCTCAAACGGTTATGAGCATCCCCCGGACGGCGACTCCCCTCGACAGGCACTTGAGAACCCTGCAGCACGCGTGAATATTATCCGTAGCGGTTTATCTCCATGGCTTGCCCTGTTTTTCAAGCTCCGGGAAGAAGCGCATCCTGAAGAGGAGTGGAGAGTTTCGACAGGGAAGCGACACCCCATTGCTCCTCATGCGTCCCACCGCAGCTGCGGGCATTCCGGGCATCGCGGAGCACCTGTGGTGATCGGCCTTAAAGAGCTTGGCGTTCTCTTTCCATCACACTCGACCACAAAGGAGGAAAGAAACATGCCGAACGTGGATTTTACCAAGGATAACATCGGCAAGTGCCTGTGCGGTGAGTGTCCTGTGCAGGTGCAGAGCGCCTGTGCCAAGGAAAAGTACGCGGAGGCGCAGAAGGCCAAGGGAATGCCCAGGCCCGAGCAGGTCCCGGGCCTCTACTGCTCCTCGGGCAAGGCCACCTGCAAGGATCTCAACTGGGTGGAGCACTGCCTGTGCCCGGGCTGCCTGGTATGGGCCGAGAACGTGCTTAAAACGAATCACTACTGCTCCCGAGGAAGCGCCGTCCAGAGCGAGTAGGCCATCGGGATGTCCGTGCAGCGGTCGGACCCCTGTACAACCGGCTGGGAAACATGCATTATATTTACAGCAGAAAGCTCTGACACGGTTGCCCCTTAAAGGGGCTTCTCGCACGCCCCGCGGCGGGGTTTTTTGTAGGATAACATCAAACCAGGCATGAGAGGGCAAGAGATGGCAGAGATGATCCAGGTGAAAACGGCAAAGACCATCATGGGCAGGCTCCGGCATGGGGCCGACCTACTGGATGAGATCACCGGGGTGTGCAGGGAGCACGGCATCAGGCAGGGCCGCGTCGAGGCCATCGGCGCGGTGAAGAAGGCAAGCATCGGGTTCTACGACCAGCAGGCCCGGACATACACATACCTCACCCTGGACAGGGAAATGGAGATCACCAAGCTCTCGGGCAACATCTCGGTCAAGGACGGCCAGGTGTTCGTGCACGCCCACATTACCTTGGCGGATAATACGGGCCGGGCATACGGCGGGCACCTCGCCCCGGGCACGATCGTGTTTGCCTGCGAGTGCATCATCGAGGCGTACGAGGGCCCTGCGCTCGAGCGGGTGCTCGACGATGAAACCGGCCTGGCCCTCTGGGGCGTCGGGAAATAGACTTCGAGGGATAGGCTCAAACGAAGCGGCGCATTGCGATCCATGATCCGGATCGGGTATGCGGGCGTAAATACCGAGCTGCCGAGCGCGAGCAGAACCTTCAGGCTCGCCGGCTACTCGGTCCAGAGGATGCTCGGGACCGCGTCCGCCAACATCGAGGCCCTCGAGCGGATCCTCGAGTGGAACGCGGACCGCGGGATATCCCTGTTTCGGATCACGTCGAACCTGGTCCCCTTCGGATCTCATCCGGTCAACAGGGGCGAGTGGAAGCAGGCGCTCCGGCACGGCTTCGCGAGGATCGGCCGGTTCATCAGGGACCGCGGCATGCGGGTGTCCATGCATCCCGGGCAGTACTCGGTGCTCAACAGCCCCCATGAGCAGACTCATCGTAACACCCTGCGTGACCTTGCCTACCACGAGACCGTCCTCTCGCTGATGGAGCTCGATTTCCGCCACAAGGTCGTGATCCACGGCGGCGGAGCCTACGGAAACAAGGCCAAAGCGGCACGGACGCTCGTGGAGCGGCTTTCAGAGCTCGACAGCCGGGTGCGCCGGCGCCTGGTTCTGGAGAACGACGAGCGGGTCTTCACGGCGCAGGATATCCTCGCGGTATGTCTCGAGTCGCAGGTGCCCGGGGCCCTTGACGTGTTCCATCACCGGGTGCTTACGAGATTTCCCGGTATGAGCACCAGGGAGGTTGTCGAAGCGTTCGCTCCTACCTGGGCAGGCGACCGGCAGAAGATCCACTACTCCAGCCAGGAGCCCGGCAAGGCCCCGGGAAGCCACTCGTCGCACGTGGATATCGGTGCGTTCGGCGTCTTCTACGAAACGGTCAGCGATCTGGACCTGGACATCATGCTCGAGGTGAAAGACAAGCAGGCATCGGTCCTTGCCTTGAGAAAGGCGTTTCCCGGCCTGAAGTGATCGCACCGGAGAACCCAGCCACGATCCGGCCCGGCCGATCCGCGCGGAGCACTGGCACCAGCCCGGAAGACAGGGCATTCGGGGGCCTGGATCAGGCGCATCCCTGGGCGCCTTGATTTCAGGATGTTCACCGCCTATACGATTAAAAGAACGCCTCGGAGCCCGAGAAACGTTCGCACACACGGAGAAAACCATACCTTTCCAAACACTTATACCAAGCATACCAGGAGATGAACATGGATGTTCGGAAGATCTTAGAAAAATGGCCCGAAGAGTCGAGGGAGGCCGCCCAGTTGGTGATCGACAAGTACGGCGACCCGGATGAACTCACCGATTCGATGCTCATCTGGAACCATGTAGGGCCATGGAAGAGATTGGTCGCCTATCGGGATTTCGACAGCCACAATTTCCC
>JBASVF010000216.1:0-6421 GCA_049275795.1 Desulfomonilia bacterium | reverse complement strand
ACCGCGGCATCCAGGCCATCCTCAAGGAGATCACGAACGAGGATCTATGCCTGGCCCTGAAGACCGCCAGCGAATCGCTCAAGGCCCTGATCCTGAAGAACATGTCCTCCCGGGCATCCGAGATGCTCCTGGAAGACATGGAGGCCATGGGCCCGGTGAGGCTCTCAGACGTGGAGAACGCACAGCAGACCATCGTGCGCGTGGTCAGAAAGCTCGAGGCCGCGGGCAAGATCGTAGTCGGCGGAAAGGGCGGGGACGATGTCCTGGTCTAGGATCCTCAAGGAAGGAAAGGCCGGGAACTACTCGGTCAGCACATACATGGTCCGTGACATGACCCCGCAGGAGCAAGAGCAAGCCGAGGATAAGGTGGAAGAGGCCCGTCAGCAGGCCGAGGCCATCATCAGGGAGGCGAAGGCCCGCAGGGAATCCCTGGAGATGGAGGCCTACAACGAGGGTATGGCAAAGGGGCAGGAGGAGGGGCGCAGGATCGTGACCAAGAAGATCGAACCCCTCTTCGACACCCTGAAAAACGCCATCGACGAGCTCGTAAGCGTGAGGGAGTCCCTTGTGGAAACCCACGGCAGACAGATCCTGGAGATGATCTTCCTCATCGCCGAGAAGATCATCCACCGCAGCATCCAGCTCTCTCCGGACATCGTGCTGGATACCGTCAGGGCTGCATCCAGGTATCTCATGGAGACGGACGAGATCCACCTGCACCTGCATCCATCGGACTTCGAGTACATTCGCGAGATCGAGGCCCTGCTCGCCAAGAAGCTCACCGGAAGGAAGGCCTTCCACATCGTGGAAGACAGCACCCTGGATCGCGGCGGTGTCATCATCAAGACCGAGTTCGGAGTGATCGACGCCTCCATCCGCTCGCAGATCGATCACTTGAGGGAGGCGATCCTGGATCATGAATAAGCTTGCCTCCCGCCTCCAGATCCTCAGAGACACCGACCCCACCCAGGTAAGGGGGTCGGTGACCAACATCGTGGGACTGGTGGTGGAAGGCCACGGCCCGGGAAGCTTCATGGGCGGGATGTGCGAGATCTATCCCAAGGGCTCCGGCGACTCGATCATGGCCGAGGTGGTCGGGTTCAGGGACAAGCGGGTGCTGCTCATGCCCCTGGGAGACCTGGAGGGAATCGGTCCGGGCAGCACGATCGTGGCCAGGAAACCCAGCCCTTCGGCAAAGGTGAGCGACGAGCTGCTGGGCAGGGTGATCGACGGCATGGGACTGCCGCTTGACGGCAAGCCCCTCATCGTTCGCGGGAAGGAGATGCCGCTGTATGGGCAGCCGGCAAATCCCCTGGAGAGAAAGCGGATCACCGAGCCCCTGGACCTGGGCATCGCAGCCATCAACGGGGTGCTCACCATGGGCAAGGGGCAGCGCATGGCCATCATGGCCGGATCGGGCGTAGGCAAGAGCGTGCTCATGGGCATGATGGCCCGCCACACTACGGCAGATGTCAACGTGATCGCGCTCATCGGCGAGCGGGGGCGCGAGGTCAAGGAGTTCATCGAGAGGGACCTGGGCAAAGAAGGGCTCAAACGCTCGGTCGTGGTTGCGGCGGTCTCTGACCAGCCTGCGCTGATCCGCATCAGGGGCGCATACCTCGCCACCACCATCGCTGAGTACTTCCGCGACCAGGGCCTCGACGTCCTCCTGATGATGGACTCCATCACCCGCTACGCCCTCTCCATGCGAGAGATAGGCCTGGCAATCGGTGAGCCCCCCACCACGCGCGGCTACACCCCCTCGTGCTTCGCCAGGCTTCCCAGGCTCCTGGAGCGGGCCGGGAACACCTCTTCGAAGGGGAGCATCACCGGCCTGTACACCGTGCTCGTAGAGGGTGACGACCTCTCCGAGCCCGTGTCAGACGCCGTGCGCTCCATCGTGGACGGCCACATCGTGCTCTCCAGGCAGCTCGCAGCCAGAAACCACTACCCTGCCATCGACATCCTGGGCAGCGTGAGCCGGGTCATGAACGACATCGTGGACAAGAAGCACCTGAGGCTGGCCCGCACCCTCGTGGAGCACAAGGCCGTATACGAGGATGCACGGGACCTCATCAACATCGGAGCCTACGCCCCGGGGAACAACCCCAGGATCGACGCGGCCATCAGAAACATCGACGCGGTGGACAAGTTCCTCAGGCAGGGCATCGACGAGCAGGTGACCCTGGAAGAGGCTGTCCTGAGGATGGAGAAGATCTTCTCCGAAACGGGCGGGAAGGAGTGAACCGGTGAAGGCGTTCCGTTTCCGGTTCGAGACCCTGCTCAAGGTGAGGAAGATCCGCGAGGACCTGGCGCAACAGGAGTTCTCCAGGATCCAGAGGCACTTAAACGACCTGGGGAAGCTCAAGGAAACGAGGAGCTCCCAGTGGTCCCTCACCGGCAGGCGGCTCGCCGAGCAGATGAAGAGGGGTATCAGGCCCCATGAGCTCGACGCCTACCGCTCATACCTGTCCCACCTCGAGGCCGAGATCGGCAGGATCGAAGAGCTCATGGCCCAAGCGGCCAGGCGTCTCGAGGAGAAGCGCGAGGAGCTGATCGCGGCCAAGCGGGAGCTCAAGGTCATGGAGCGCCTCCGGGACATCGACCTGCAAAGGTATATCGCGGAAGAGTCCAGGGAAGATGCACGATTCATGGACGAGCTCGCGATTCAACGACACGGGAGCAGACAATGAACCGAAAGATCATTCTCCTGGCAGCCCTGGCGATCAACCTCGCTCTGCTGGGCACGTATCTCCTCACCTATCCCCTCTCCGCCTCCGAGGCCTCGACACCCGAGGTCGGGCCCTCCGAGCAGGTCCAACAGGATCCCGGACAGCGGTGGGAAGACCTTCTCAGGCGCGAACAAGCCGTGGCCTTGCGGGAGCAGGATCTCGTGAAGATCGAGAAGCAGCTCGACGAGAAGATCAGGCAGCTCAAGGAGCTGGAGGCGTCCATCAAAGCCGAGGTGGCGGCATACCGCCAGATGAGCGACGAGCGGATCAGGCACCTCGTGAAGATCTACTCGTCCATGAAGCCCAAGGCCGCGGCCGAGCTCATGAACAACCTGGATACCGATGCGGCGGTCGAGGTGTTTCTCGGCATGAAGGGCGAGATCGCGGGCGGCATCCTCTCCTACATGGACACCGCAAAGGCTGCGGTCATTACCCAGCGCCTCATGAGCTACCGCAACACCGGCCCGAAATGACCCCTTCTCCCGGCTGAGACCGGATTGAGACTTGCGGTGGGCGCCTTTTCAAGGTCCCCCTGCTCTCCCGCCTCCCCCGGCGCCGGCAACCACGAGCCCGGGCGCGCAGGGTATCGGGCCAAGGCCGTTATGTCCAAGGCCGGCCGCCTCTTCCGGATCGGCCGGTGCTCGAGGCCCGGCCCGCCGTGCACATCATGGGACGGATCCCGGTATCTCCTTGACCATCGAACGAATCACCCGCTCTCCTCCCCGGTCACCGCCGGGTACCGGGCGGCCTGCCGGGAGATCTGCTTATGTTAAGGATCTGCGAATCGTTGAAGGGCGCGCTCGGCAGGCCGTATCCATGGGGGCTCGGCAGGGGTTCCTGCACGACGTCGTTCGACGGGGCTCAAGGGGAACCGTGCCGGCGGCATGCCCTGCGCGGCACGCCCGTATCAGGCAGGGCGGGAAAGGCAAGAAAGACAACCCGGGGTATCGCGGGGGAACCCCGCGGGCGCGGCGGCTCCGCGGTTCTTCTCGATAAGGGTAAAGCGGCAGATCGGGGGAGCCCCGGGGTCTACATGCCCGAGGACTGCTCGGCTTGTTCTTCGGGCGCCTCGTCGTGGAACATATCCTCCCGGATACTGCGGAAGGTGCTCTCGTGCGCGAGGAATGCGTCGACCACCTCGGGGTCGAAATGCTTGCCCCTGTCGGCGATGATGATTTTCTTGGCCTCCTCGTGGGTATAGGCGTCCTTGTACACCCGTTTCGAGGTCAGTGCATCATACACGTCGGCAAGGGCCACGATCCGCGCGGACAGAGGGATCTGGAAGCCCTTGAGACCCCGGGGATAGCCCGACCCGTCCCACTTTTCGTGATGGTAGTAGGCGATCTCCTTGCCCAGGCTCAGGAAAGACTGCCCCTCGATCTTCGATTCAACGGCCTTGAGCGCGTCGCCGCCCAGGCAGGAATGACGCTTGACCACCTCGAACTCATCCGGGGTGAGCTTTCCGGGCTTGAGCAGGATGGAATCCGGAATGCCTACCTTGCCGATGTCATGGAGAATGGAGGAATTGTAGATGTCCTCGATGTAATCGTTCGTTATGAAACCGAGATACTTGGGTTTCTTGGCGAGCTCCTGAGCCAGGACCTTGGCGTATTCCCGGATGCGCTCGAGGTGCGCCCCGGTGTCGGCATCGCGGTACTCGGCCAGCTTGGCCAGCCCGAGGATGGTAGCGTTCCTGGCGCTCTGGACCTTTTTGTAGGAGTCGAGGAGGTCGCTCTCGAGCCTCTTCCTCACCGTGATATCCCTGATCACCATCTGGAAGCCCACCAGCTCGCCTTCCTTGTAGATGCACTTGGCATTGCACTCCACGTCGATGATGCTGCCGGTATGGTTGACGATCCTGAACTGGAAGTCCTTGACTGTCTGCTCCATGGGCAGGCGGTCGAAGAGCCTGTCCACCAGGCCGGTGTCCTCTTTCATGATCAGGTTCCTGAAGCTGAAATCGAGCGCCTGCCCCTGGGGAATCCCCATGATCTCGTAGAACCTCGGGTTTGCCATGAGGATCTTCGATTCCCGGTCCACCAGGATAACGATATCGATGATGTTCTCGTAGAGCTCGCGGTACCTGAGCTCGGATTCCTCGAGCTCCTTCATCCGGCGTTCGACCTCGTTCTCCAGGTTGTGCGCGTAGTACGACAGGCGCTCGGTCAGGGCGTCCATCTCGCTCTTGAGCTTGCACTCGCGCTTTCGAGCCCTGGTCTCCTCGAAGGACTGGACCGTGGTGATCACGATGAAGAAGATGAAGAAGAAGCTGTTGCTGAAAAAGATCTTCAGGCTTTCCGGCGTGGGGGTGGTGAACAGGACGATCGGCCCGGCGTAGAGCAGGTAGATCATGATGCCGAAGGCGCCGGTCTGCAGGGTGTTGAGCGGCAGAATGACCACGGTCGTGAGCACCATGAGCAGGCCCGCATAGTAGTAGGATGAGTAGCCTCCCATCTTGACGCACATCATGGAGATGCAGAGACTTGCGATGATATAGGCGGTCATCACCACGGCATAGGAATGGGAACGGCCGAATTTCGTTACATGGATCAGCAGGAGGACCGCGAGCAGGGCGGAGCTGCTGATGCGATAGAGGAAGAAGAGCTCGAAGAATTCACGAACGACCACGTAATCGAGGAAACTGAAGAAGGGGATGAGGATGATCCCGACCAGGAGAACCGCGAAGACTCGTTGGTAGAGAAGCTCTCTGGTCTCCTCTTCGTATCTTACCTGGGGGTCTTTCGTCGATGGCTTCATATCACAGTTTGCTATCGGCAGTGAAAATGAAAAAATTAAATAAATATGATTCCGGTTTGTTTATGATCGCGTGGAAGGCCTAGAGGATCCGGATGCAGTCCCCGAAAGGAGTTCGCGACAGGAAATCGGGCACATAGGTGCTGCAGGCATCCATGTCCTGGGCGTAGATCGTGCTGAACCCGAACTCGCACGCCCGCTCGAGCACCGCCTCGTATTCACCGGGGTTAAGCGGTCTCCTGAGCTCGGGGATCTCTCCGGAGTAGAAGGCCGGGTTGTACTGCGACATGATGCTCAGCGGGATATCCAGGGAGAGCCCGGCGAGGAATTCCAGCACGGAAAAGGGGTTCGACCGCATGCCCGGGAGCACCAGGTGCCGCACGATCAGGCCTTCAACCGCCCTTCCCTGCGAGTCTGTCCTGAGCGGGCCCCGGGTTTCCCAAAGCCAGGAGATGGCCTCCCTCGCACGGTCCCAGTAGTCGGGCACCCGGCTCAAGTCTCTACCCGTGGCGTTGTCGCCGTACTTGAGGTCCATGAGGAATATCCCGGCCCGTTCGCCCCAGCTCTGGAGCGCCTCCACGGTCTCGTACCCGCTGGAGTTGAGCACCACGGGCAGGTCGAGCCCGCGCATGCGGGCCAGGTCCAGGGCGTGCATGGCGCGGGACGCGACGTGGGTCGGGCTCACGAGGTTGATGTTCGAGCACCCGCGCTCCTCAAGCTTAAGCAGGTAATCGGCCAGTTCGCTCTCCGAGAGCCTGGTTCCCGCCGCACCGTGGCTGATCTCCCGGTTCTGGCAGAAGGCGCACCTCAAGGGGCAGCCGGAGAAGAATACCGCTCCCGAGCCGGCGCCGGTCACCAGAGGCGGCTCTTCCCCCCGGTGGATGACGATGGAGCCCACCACGAGCTCGTCGCCGATGCCGCAGGCACCCAGGACC
>JBASVF010000215.1:0-8340 GCA_049275795.1 Desulfomonilia bacterium | reverse complement strand
TGTACACCGAGCGCAGCGGCCGGGAGGCGTCGAGCACGTAGATGATGCCCGCGCCCTCTCTCAAAGGACTCAACAGCTCGCACTCGCCGTGGAACAGGGGATTTCTGCGGTGCTCTTCGATAAAGGCCTCGAGCATGCCCGGCCCCTCGTGCTCCTTCATCCAGACGAGCGTCGCCTTGGGCGATTGGAAGCCCGGGGTGTCCACGAACCGCACGATCTCGCGGCCGTCTACGACCACCGGGAAGGTGCGGTTCACCACGGTCTCGCCGGGCACGGGCGTGATGCGCACGCTGTCGTCCTCGGTGAGCGTGGACACCACCGAGGACTTACCCTCGTTGGGGTGCCCGACGATGGCAAAGGTGAGCACCTTTTCCGGCATGATCACCTGTCTCCCACGGCCACCACGCGCAGGTACGGGTCGCCGAGCATGGCCAGGACCTTTGTCCACGTATCCTTGTCCACCGCCTTCACGGGCGTGAAGATCGTCTCGCTTTCAGGCTTTCCGATGAGCAGCACCGCGATCCTCATGTCCCGGCCCCCGCGCTTCCTCAGCTCGCTTATGATCCTGACGATCTCGACGATGGGCGGCTGCCAGGCTTCCTGCACCAGGACAACCGCGCCGCCGTCCGCGGAGTGGAGGTCCACGGCATCGTCGATGCTCGCCTTATCCGCGGTGAACTCACCTGCGATAGGAAAGAGATAGGCGAAGCCCCAGCCCAAAAGCGACCTCAGGTGCGACTCCAGCTCGGGCCGGTTGCAGCGCCGGTAGATGTCTTCGGACACGAGGACCGCGGCTTCGACCCGGACGCCGGAAAGCTGCGGGGGCTGGGCATCCGGTGCCTTCCGTGGCAGATCGGAAAGCCCTTCCCGGGGTTGGAGCCCCTGGGTCGAGAGCGTGGGGGACTGCATGCGCACCAGGAGCTCCTCGCAGGAGGCGTGCGAGAAGTCCAGCCGGGCGAGCGAACGCCTCCCCCCGATCATGGCCCCGGCGAGGAGCACGAGCCTGGGGAGCAACCCGTAGAATGCCACCGCGGCTACCAGGAAGGGCCACCACGACACCAGGTTCCCGGTGCTCAGCGAGGCGATCCCCTCCTTGAGCACGATGCGGCTGCCCTCGATCTGCTCGAGTCTCGGGTACGCCGTCTCGCCCAGGAGCCAGGACCAGGGGAGCGCGAGGACTCTCACGAGGGTGTGTACGCCCTCGGGCCCCAGCTGTAGGGTCGTCTGCCACCCGAAGGCCAGGTCCCTGGTGAGAACCCGGATGAGGGTGGCCCCAATAGCGCCTACGTTGAAGAGCACCCCAAAGAGCTGCACCAGGGAAAATACGGGCCAGAACAGCACCCGCCCGTATACGCCATACATGCCCTTGAGCGTGCCCGAGAGTTCGCCGGCTGACATCCTCCTTTCCCCGGGCACAGCTCCTGCTGCGCCACGCGAGAGACGGTCCGTCATCCTCTCCAGCATGCCCCCGAGCAGGGCGTAGATCAGGGAGTACCTCCTCAGGACGTTCATGGAGGTCTTGAGAACGAGAAACCTTGCCATCATGATAAGGCCCAGGATCTGCAGGAAGACCAGGACCCCGAGGTACACGGACACGTTGACCGGGTCCCTGCCCGTATAGATGAGCAGGGAAAAGGCTACGCCGGAGCCTGTCAGCAGCCCCGCCAGGCCGACGATCAGGGCCAGGACGGAGCGCGCCTCGGCAAAGGTCTCGCCGGGCAGGAGGGCGTCACGGCTCTGCCGCTTGCGGTGGATCTTCCTGCGCTCCTCGAGCCAGATCCGGATGGCCCGCCGCCGGAACTCCCTGCCGCTGCCGGTCTCCGGGGAGATGCGCGGCTCCACGGCCAGGAGGTAGATCCGCCGGTCGCGGCCGGCGGCCGAGGAATCGTCCTGCCGGGAGTCCTGCGCGAGGAAGAACTCCAGGTCCACGATGTCGGGTACTCTCCACGTCTTCACATTCGTCTCCTCCCTCATCACACCCTGCAGGACCCAACCGATCACCCGCATGGTTGCAGAAGATTCCGCTGAAAAAATATCTTACCACGAACGTTCCTGCCTTGCCACAGAACGTACCATGCCCGCGGAGCGATCCCGGCAGGCATCCCCGCACGGCGCCTCCGTTCTCGCGCTCATGCTCTGTCCTTGGCCCGCTCCCAGATCTCGTCCATGTCCTTGAGGCTCATCTCCTCCAGGGGTATGCCCCTGTCCCTCGCCTCCTGCTCGATGAGCGCAAAGCGCCTGCGAAAGGTGCGGTTTGTCCTTCTCAGGGCCGTCTCGGGGTCAACCCCGAGGTGGCGTGCGAGGTTCACGACGGTAAACAGGAGATCGCCGATCTCGGAGGTGATCTCCTCGGTATCGCCGTGCTCCATGGCCGCAAGCAGCTCCCCGAGCTCTTCCTTCAGCTTGTCGACCACCCCCGGGAGATCCTGCCAGTCGAAACCAACCCGCGAGGCCGCGGACTGGATCTTGCGGGCCTGGAGCAGCCCGGGCAAGGCCTCGGGAATGCCGTCGAGCACGGAGGCCCGGTGCTCCTTGCCCTCCTCGCCCCGCTTGAGTCGCTCCCAGTTGCGGATGACCTCGCCCGCGTCCGTTGCGGTCTCGTTGCCGAACACGTGAGGATGGCGATAGATGAGCTTCCGAGCCAGGCCCTCGATCACATCCCTGATCGTGAACTCTCCCAGGTCCTTGGCAATGGTGCTGTGGAAGAGCACCTGCAGGAGCACGTCCCCCAGCTCCTCGCGCAGGTGGGCCACATCGCCCGAGTCGATGGCGTCCATGAGCTCGTACGCCTCCTCCACCGCATTCCGGGCGATGCTCCTGTGGGTCTGCTCGGCGTCCCACGGGCATCCACCGGGCGCCCGCAGCCGCTCGAAGATCTCGATGAGCCTGTCGAATTCTTCCATCGCTCCCGTCCTTTTTACGCGAATTTTCCTCTGAAGAGATACCACCTTCCGGGAGGATATCAAGAAGGATGTCAAGGAACATATCCCCAAACCATGCCCGATCACAAGGATGAACATCCGGCGGGTGACCTCGTGCAGGGCAAGAGATTTAACCCTTGAATCTCCCTTGATACTGTGACGATATAACAAACCATCTCGTACACACAAGGCAGGTCGCTATGATGGAGGTAGTGGACTTTTTCGGCAGGCATCCCCTCGTGCTGGGCCTCGCTATCGGGTTTATCGCCGTGCTGCTCGTATGGGTGCGCGGGCTGCTCAGGCAACGGGCCCTCAAAAGGGAGCTGGCCAAGCTCAAGGAAAGCCTCTACACAAAGATGCAGATCGACGCGAAGGGCCAGACCACCCTACAGGGCGAGCTCGAGCAGCTCAGGCAGGCCAACGAGAACCTGCGCATCACGATCAGGTCGCTGCAGAACAAGCCGGGACGGAACGAGATTCGCCAGCTCCACATCTATGACAAGGCGATCCACGCCATGCTCGCCAGGGCGCCCGGCTTTGCCGCCACCTGGGAAATGGTGCTCAAGGAGGCCGAGGACGAGATCGCCCAGTCCGAGACCGGCATCACGGCCTTTGTCCGCAGGGTGTTCCTGCCCGGAAAGCAGCCGGCTGGGGAGGAAACCGGCCGCAGGCTCATCTCCTACGACGAGGACGACAAGGAGTAGCCCGCACCGTTTCAGGCCTCCACCGGCGGGGGAATCAGGCCGGTTCCGTGAGCCACGGGCGACGGGAAGCGCCTTGCCGGGGAGCCGGGGCCCTTCCGCGGGACGGACCGCATCAGGGCTCCAGATCGATGGCCGGGCACTCGGGACGCTCCGGGCACATGACGGCCACTGGCGGGACTTCCTCGATCACGCGCATGCTCTCCCACTTCCCTCCCAGGAACCTCAGCAGGAACACGATCCCCAGGACGATGACATAGGCCGAGGCCGCCGTCCAGCCGGCCAGGACGCCGTAATCCAGGATCACGATGGCCACGTAGCTGGGCAAGACCAGCACCAGCATGGAGACCGCCACGATCATGTACATGACGAAGCGGGTGTCGCCGGCGCCCTTGATGGCCGAGGCGAAGATGATGTTGAGGGTGTCGAAGATCGAGTAGACCGCCACGAACCTCAGCAGCACGACCGTGAGCGTGCTGATCTGCGAGAAGTACTCCGGGTCCGAATTCGCGGCAAAGGGCGTGATGAAGATCCCGGGAAGGACCACGTACAGAAGGGCGATTGCGGACATGTAGGAAAAGGTCATGGCAAAGCCCGAGTACACGCTCCTCCTGGCTAGGTCGGGCCTGTTCCTGCCCAGGTACTGCCCCACCAGCACGGACACGGCGATGCCGAAGCCGATCATGGGCATGAAGGCGATCGTGTTGATGTTGAAGGCGATGTTGGTGGCCGCCAGCGGGATCGTCCCCAGCCTGCCCATGATCATGATGAATGCGGTGAATCCCAGCATGTCGAGGAAAAACTGGACGCCCGAGGGCACCCCGAAGCGTACCAGCCTCGCAAACAACTCCTTCTCCGGTCTCCAGCCCCTGAGGGTGTGGAACTCGCGGTTGTAGGAGGGCAGCAGGATGATCACGAAGTAAGCGACGAAATTGAATACCTGTGCGCACACCGTAGCGATGGCCGCACCCTTGATGCCGAGCTCGGGCATGCCGAAGGCGCCGAAGATGAGCAGGTAGTCGAGGACGAGATTGATGAGGGTCATGGCCACGTTGACCCACATCACGATCCCGGTCCTGCCCATGCCGGAGAAGAAGGCCGAGAGCGCCGCCGAGGCGATGACCGCGGCTGCACCCATGTTGAGGTACTGAAAGTAGATCACCTCCTGCTCCCGGATGGCCTCCGGGTGGCCGAAGAACTCGAAGATCATGGGTGCGAGCGGGATCGTGAGCGCCACGGCCAGCCCGCCGATCAGGGAGACGTAAATGCCCTGCCACAGGGCCGGGCCGATCCTGCTGTGCCTGTCGGCCCCGAAGTACTGAGCGACGAAGGTGCTCACGTAGCTCGCGGTCCCCACGAAGAGGCTCACGAGGGTGAAGCTCAGCATGCCGGCCGGCATGGATGCGGCGATCGACTCCGGGGAGTACCAGACGAGGAACATGCGGTCCACGAAGTGCTGCACCGACCACGATCCCGAGCTCACCACCAGGGGCAGGGCGAGCACCAGCACCTCGCGAAACCCTCCAGGACCGCTCCATCTCGACATCGCCATGGGATGCGCCTCAGTAGACATCACACAGGTAACCCGCCCTCTCCTCGTCACCCGATATCTCCATTTCAATTCATATGCCCGATCACGGCCGGGAATCAACCTCGTAAAGGAACGCTTGGGCACCTCCATGCATGACCGGTGGAGAACCCCTTGCACGGCCCTTAACGTCGAAAGAAATGATGATGACAAAATCACGGCGAGGTGGTAGGGGCATAACCATCATTTCTTCGAGACTCGAAATGGAGGAACGTATGTCACTGCAACGTGAAAAGGTCGAGCAGGCCCTGGACAAGACCCGCTCCCTGTTGCGCAGGGACGGCGGTGACGTTGAGCTCGTCGACGTGACGGACGACGGCGTGGTTCAGGTGCGGCTCAAGGGAGCCTGCGGCGGTTGCCCCATGGCGACCATGACCCTGAAAGGCTATCTCGAGCGCCTGCTCAAGAGCGAGGTGCCCGAGGTGAAATCCGTACAGCAGGTACGCTAAAGAAAACGTCTCGGGCGCGGCCGTAAGCAGCCGCGCCCGGACTCATCCCGTGGATTGTCATGCCATGACAGGAGATTTCCCCTGCTTTGATGCCATTCATGCGCTTTCCCTGCCGCTGGTGGGCCTGGCCGACCTGAGGAGCGCCAATGTCTACGTGCTCGGAACCGGGCCGGTTACCATCGTCGACACCGGGCCCAAGTTCCCGGGCGCCTTCGAGGAGATCGAGCGGCAGCTCGCCGGTGCGGGCTTCGGGTTCGAGGACGTGGATCGCATCATCCTCACCCATGGCCACGTCGACCACTTCGGCCTAGCGGTTCGGATGATGGAGGCGGCCGGCAGGCCCATACCCTGCTACCTCCATCCCGACGATATCTGGCGCACCACCCTGGAGTACCTCGAGGGAGGGCTGTGGAATGACGAGGTCCTGGCCTTCGCCTGCCGCGCCGGGGTCCCCGGGCGCGAGGTTGAGCTCATGCGGCAGAGGTCGGACTTCTTCAAGCACTTCTGCGACCCCCTGGAAAGCGTGATCCCCTTGACTGACGGCGAGGTCATTACCGGCAGGGGTTTCTCCGTCAGGGTCATCCACACACCCGGGCACTCCCCCGGGAGCTGCTGCCTCTACGAGCCGGAGCACCGGGTGCTCTTCAGCGGTGACCACCTCATCGGGCACATCACCCCCAACCCCATCACCGAGCTCCACCCTTCCCTGCTGAGCGATCCCGGCTACCAGAGTCTGAAGGCCTTCGAGTCCTCCCTGCGCAAAGTGGCCGGGCTCGACATCCGGTGCGCGTTCTCGGGCCACGGGGAGTGCATCCATGACGTGCCTGCGCTCGTCGCGAGCTACCAGGCCCATCACGAGCGCCGGTGCCGGCAGATCCTCCGGTGCATCGGCCGCTCGGCCAGGCCCGTGTTCGATCTGGTGGAAGAGCTGTACCCCGGCCTGCCCGAGGGCGAGCTCTTCCTGGCGATCTCCGAGGTGTACTCACACCTGGAGCTCCTGGTCGGCCGGGGGCGCGCCGAAATCGTCAGTCCAGGCCCCCCGGCCCTGTTCCGGGCGATCCCGGAGAAGGGCCTCCCCGGATAGGGTTTCCCCCCGTTTTTTTATGATTGCCCTTTACCAGCCTGGCGAGACTCGTTATGTAAGAGTGTCATGCGTCTTTTCCCCGCGCGCGAATGCCTGGCGGGGAGAAGACGCATGACCTAAAAAGGAGCAAGGAGTGAAGACGCCTTTGAAATTCGACACGATCCAGGTACACGGCGGATACGAGCCGTCGGGCCCCGACCGTCCCCGCGCGGTGCCCATCTGCCAGAGCACGTCCTTTTCCTTCCGCAGCGCCGAGCATGCGGCAGGCCTTTTCGCGGGTTCGGAAGCAGGCCACATCTACTCGCGCATGAGCAACCCCACTATGGAGGTCCTGGAAAACCGGATTTCCCTTTTGGAGGGAGGCGTGGGCACGGTGGCGTTCGCCTCGGGGAGTGCGGCCATCCTGGCCTCGGTCCTCAACCTCGCCCGGTCCGGCGACGAGGTGATTTCTTCCAAGGCGCTCTACGGAGGCACGACCCACCTCTTCACCTCGACCCTGCGGGACCTGGGCATAACGGTGCGGCTGGTAGACATCAACGACTTCTCCAGGCTCGAAGAGGCCTTCAGCGAGAGGACCCGGGCCGTGTTCACCGAGACCATCGGCAACCCCATGAACACCGTGGCCGACCTTAAGGAGATCGCCGGGATCGCACACGCGCACGGGGTGCCCCTGATTGTGGACAGCACGGTCACCACGCCCTGGCTCCTCAAGCCCTTCGAGCACGGGGCCGACATCGTGGTGCACTCGCTCACCAAGTTCATGGGCGGCCACGGCGTTTCCATCGGGGGAAGTGTGACCGATTCGGGCAGGTTTTCCTGGGAGGGCTTCGAGAAGCTTTCGAAGCCTGATGAGGCCATGCACGGCATCGACTTCTCAAAGACCTTCGGCGAGCGGGCCTACATCGAACGGCTCAGGGCCGCGATCCTGCGCGATGCGGGACCGTGTATGTCGCCCTTCAACGCCTTTACCTTCCTGCTGGGCATCGAGACCCTGAGCCTGCGCATGCAGCGGCACTGCGAAAACGCCATGGAGGTCGCCTCCTTCCTCGAGGCCCACGACCGGGTGGCATGGGTCAACTACCCAGGCCTCGCCGGACACCCGGACCACGACATTGCCCGCAAATACCTCGAGAGGGGCTTCGGGGCCATCATATCCTTTGCCCCGAAAGGCGGGTACGAGGCCGCCCGGCGGATCGTGAACCGGGTGAGGCTCGTCTCGCACCTGGCCAATATCGGCGACGCCAGGTCGCTGATCATCCACCCCGCATCCACCACCCACTTCCAGCTGAGCGCGGAGCAGCAGATCTCCTGCGGGATCACCCCGGACATGATCAGGCTCTCGGTGGGCATCGAGGATGTTCGCGACATCCTCGACGACTTGGACTCGGCGCTCGAGGGATCCGGCGATGCTTAAGATCTCGGCCCGAAACTACCCCATCATCGAACAGTGGGTCGAGCCCGGCAGCCGGGTGCTGGACCTCGGGTGCGGGGACGGCTCGCTCCTGGAGGCGCTCTCGGCAGGCAAGGACGTGGAGGGCATCGGTGTGGAGATCTCGCACGACATGGTCCTTGCCTGCATCCGCAAGGGGCTCTGCGT
>JBASVF010000214.1:0-3680 GCA_049275795.1 Desulfomonilia bacterium | reverse complement strand
TTGTAACCCAGCTCGACCTCCTTGAAATTCTTCACTCTCTTGGAGACCGCGAGCTCCGGCATGGCTGCCTTGGGGGTCTCGACGACATCCTCGTCCACCTCGAAGGGGATGTCGATCTTCTCTTCGGCCGGGGCCTTGTAGGCGGGTTCGTTGTTCTTCGCCCTGATCCATCCGTCCACGTCCTCGGCGACCCGGTGGCCCATGGCGATGGCCTCCACCACCGTAGCCGGGCCCGTTGCGGCGTCACCGATGATGAACACGTTTTCCGCCGTGGTCCGGTTCTTGGCCCGGTTGGTGATCTCGATGCCGCCCCACTTGTCCTTCTTCACATCGGATTCAGCGGGGATGAATGAGGTGTCGGCCGACTGGGAAATAGCCGGAATGATGGTGTCGATGCTCAAGGTGTACTCGCTGCCCTCAATGGGAACGGGCTTGCGCCGGCCGGAGCGGTCGAACTCGCCCAGCTTCATCTTCTGGCACACAACACCGGTGAGCTTGCCGTCCTTGCCGATGAGCTTGACCGGGGCCACCAGGTACTCGATCTTCACGCCCTCGTGCTCGGCAGCGACGATCTCATGCTCCCAGGCGGGCATGTCCTTGCGCTCCCTGCGGTAGAGAATGGTGATGTCCTTGGCACCGAGGCGCACCGCGGTCCTGGCCGCGTCGATGGCGGAGTTGCCGCCGCCCACGATGGCCACCTTGGAGCCGATCTTCACATCCTGGCCGAGATTGACCGCCCTGAGGAACTCGGTCGCGCCCCAGACACCCTTGAGGTCTTCGCCCTCGATGCCCAGCTTCCAGCTGCTGTGCGCGCCGATGGCGATCACGATGATGTCATAGTCCTTCCTGAGTGCATCGTAGGAGATGTCCCTGCCGACACGGCATTTGGTCTTCAGCTCCACGCCCAGCGCCACGATGTCCGCGATCTCCTCGGCGATCACGTCCCTGGGGAGACGGTACTCGGGGATGGCGTAGCGCATCATGCCGCCAGCTTCCGGGAGTTCTTCGAAGACCGTGACCTTGTAGCCGCGCTTCGCAAGATCCTGGGCCGCGGTCATGCCGGCCGGGCCTGCGCCGATGACTGCCACCTTCTCCTTGCGGGTGACGGGCACGGGCTCGATCGCGGGCTTCTTCGCATTGTCGGCGATGTAGCGTTTGAGCCAGGCGATCGCCATGGGATCGTCAAGCTGGCCCCTGCGGCACTTGTTCGCGCAGAACTGGGGACAGACGCGTCCGCATACGCCCGGGAACGGGTTGGTCTTCTTCATGACCCGGTATGCGTCCTCGAGTCTTCCCGCTCGGATGAGCGCGATGTATGCGGGAATGTCCATTTCGATGGGGCACGCGTGCTGGCACGGTGACTTGAACAGCGCAGAGCATACCGCTGCCGGACACTTTTTGTCATAGATGTGTGACTCGTACTCTTCCCTGAAGTAGCGGATGGTGGACAGCACCGGGTTCGGGGCCGTCTGGCCGAGACCGCACAGGGCTGAATCCTTGATGATCGAGGCCAGCTCTTCGAGCAGCTCGATATCGCCGTCCCTGCCCTCGCCCTTGCAGATCCTCTGGAGGGTCTGGAGCATGCGCTTGGTTCCTTCGCGGCACGGGGTGCACTTGCCGCAGGACTCTTCCTGGCAGAACTCCATAAAGAACCGGGCCGTATCGACCATGCAGGTGTCCTCGTCCATGACGATCAGGCCGCCCGAACCCATGATGGCGCCGAGTCTCACGATCTCTTCATAGTCGGTGGGGGTGTTGAGCGCCGAGGCCGGGATGCAGCCTCCGGACGGGCCGCCCAGCTGGGCCGCCTTGTATGCTTTGCCGTTCTTGATCCCGCCGCCGATCTCGAAGATGATGTCGCCAATGGGCGTGCCCATGGGGACCTCGACCAGGCCGACGTTGTTGACCGCACCGGTCAGGGCGAAGACCTTGGTGCCCTTGGAGCGCTCGGTGCCGATTGAAGAATACCAGCTGCCGCCCTTGAGAATGATCTGCGGGATGTTTGCGTAGGTTTCAACGTTGTTCAGAACCGAGGGCTTGTCCCAGAGGCCCTTGACGGCCGGGAACGGCGGCCTCGGCCTCGGCATGCCGCGCTTGCCCTCGATGGATCCCATGAGCGCGGTCTCTTCGCCGCATACGAAGGCGCCTGCGCCCTGGTAGATCTCGATATCCAGGCTGTAGCCCGAGCCGAGAATGTCCTCGCCCAGGAGCCCGTACTCCTTGGCCTGCTGGATGGCGAGCTGCAGGCGCTTGATGGCGAGCGGATACTCGGCCCTGCAGTAGATGAATCCTTTTTTGGCGCCGATGGAGTACCCGCCGATGATCATGCCCTCGATCACCGCGTGGGGATCTGCCTCGAGGATGGAGCGGTCCATGAACGCGCCCGGGTCACCCTCGTCCGCGTTGCACAGAATGTACTTCATGTCGCCCTGGGACTTCCTGGCAAAGGACCACTTGAGCCCGGTGGGGAAGCCGCCGCCGCCTCTTCCGCGCAGACCCGACTTCTTTACTTCCTCGATGACCTCGTCCGGGGTCATCTGGGTGAGCGCTTTTGCCGCGCCTATGTAGCCGTCCCGGGCAATGTACTCGTCGATCTTCTCCGCGTCGATGAGGCCGCGGTTCTTCAGGGCGATGAGCATCTGCTTGCCGAAGAAGGGAATGTCGAGCATGTGGGGAATGGGGGTCTCGGTTACCGGCTCCTTGTACATGAGTCTCTTGACCGGCCTGCCCTTTACAATGTGCTCCTCGACGATCTCCTTGACGTCCTCGGGCTTTACGTGCTGGTAGAATGTGCCCTCGGGGTAGATCACCATGATCGGCCCGGCCGCGCAGAACCCATTGCACCCGGTCTCGACGATGGCCACCTCGTCTGTGAGACCCTTCTCCGCTATTTCCCTGGCGACCGCCTGTTGGACGTCCTCGCTACCGGTCGCCCTGCAGCCGGTGCCGCCGCATACGAGTATGTGAGCTCGAAAGACCTTCATCTACCTTCCCCCTTCCTGCTCTCTGCCCCGCGCCAGGACGAACTCTGTCTGGATCTCGCCGCCCATGATGTGGCGCTTGAATATCTGTCGTGCCTTGTTCTCGGTGAGATACTCATAAACGATCGGCTCCTTGCCCTGCTCTTCGACTGTGGCAAGAGGCTCGCGGCTGCATATGCCGATGCAGCCCGAGGTCGTGATGAGCACGTCGTCGACATTGGCCTCGCTGATCTCTTTCATGAAGGCGTCGAGGATGCCCTTCGCTCCGGACGCGATCCCGCAGGTGCCCATGTGGACGGTCAGCTTCACGCGCTTCTTGCCGGCGCGGAACTGATCTTCCTTTTCGACCCTTTCCTTGATTTTTTTCAGATCGTCGATCGTCAGTTTTGCCATGACATCCTCCTATCGGTACTGGTCGAGAACGGCCCCGAGCTTCGCGGGCTTCATCTGGCCGTGAGTGTCGCTATCGATTACGACGACCGGGGCAAGGCCGCAGGCACCCAGGCAGCGCACGGTCTCGAGCGAGAAGTTCCTGTCCTCGGTGCATTCGCCGGGCTCGATGCCCAGGTTATGGACCAACTCTTCGAGGAGCCTCTGGCCTCCGCGCACGTAACAGGCCGTGCCCAGACACACCCTGATGACGTGCTTGCCACGGGGGACCATGGTGAAGAACGAGTAGAAGGTCACCACCCCATATAC
>JBASVF010000213.1:0-3037 GCA_049275795.1 Desulfomonilia bacterium | reverse complement strand
CGGGTGATCTGCGCTTTAGGCGGCCTGCGCTTCTGACGATAGAACCAGCATGCTCTCGGCCCAGGCGCTCATCCAGAGGAACATCCAGCGGTCCCGGCACTCGCTGCCCTTCTTCGACCCGGATATGAGGGACCTCATCGCGGTCCTCGCCCCGCTCTTCTCCGAGGGCAGCGTCCCCATCGGCATTTACGGCAGGCCGGGGTGCACCAGGAAGGAATTCGAGCTGCTCGAAAAACTCCTGCGCAGAAAGCCCGAGATCATCGTCGGTCGGCTTCCCGACCGGATAATCCTCGAAAGCCTCATCGCCCTCCCCAGGCCGAGCCTTTCCGGAAGGCGGTGCACGGCCGTGGCGCTCGTGTGCCTGGCCCGCGGACAAGCCCATGCAACCGAGATCACCTCCAGGATCGAGACGGCGGCAGGGCTCTACAGCCGGTACGGAGTGCCGCTCACCGGTGCCGTGTTCTCCGGCAGGTTGCCTGAGCTCGTGATCTGCGAGATCATGCGTACCGGGATCGTGCTGGGGGGAAGGCACCCGATAACCGACCGGGCGGCGGAGTCGGACGGCTGCATTCATATCGGCGATCTGCCGCGAATCGTCACCTCCCCGGACGACCTGCCCCGGCCAAGGGAGTGGAACCCGTTTTCGCACTACCTCGAGGCCGAGAGAGCGGAGTTCATCGCCAGGGGAGACTACCCGTGCGTGCTCGGCGTGCCCTCGGCAAACCCGTTCATCGTCCCGTTCCTCCACATCCTTCACCGTCATGAGGAGCGCATGGACAAGGAGCGCATCGACAAGACGCGGGCCAGCCTCCTGGGGCTCTTCTCGCGGTTTCCGCCCACCAACGAGGCGATGCAGGACCTCGCGGCCGCGTGGAAAACATCCCCCTCATCACTCGACGTTCGCGCCCTGGGCTTCACCGAGGCCCTTGCCCTGAGGAGGTGGCTTGTCCCCCTGGAGGAAGACGAGCTCCCGATATGCGCCTGGCCGCCTCCAGGGCATTTCGGACTGGAGAGGCTCAGCCTCGTGCACGACCGAGACGGCTGGAGCATCGCCGAGGCCCGGGAGTTTCGGCATGCCCACGCCTGGGTGGTGCTCGCATGGGTGGCGCTGGCCGGGCTCGTGGCGCCCGGAACCCGCATAATCTCCCCCGGAGAGCTGGGCCTGAAGCGTTCGGCCGGGGAGCTCCTCAGACGGGCGGCCGAGGCCATGGCATCGGGTGTCGACCTCCTCGTACCCGAGAACCATCTCCAAGGGTCCGTGCGCTTTGTGAACGGAAGGTTCTTCTACTCCCCTCTTCCCTTCGCGCTGCTGGAGAAAGGGACAAAGCACAGCTTGGAGATTTTCGAGGAGGTCAAGAAAAAGGCAATGCTTGACGATATCGACCTCGAGCCAAAAAATCGGAATAAGGCATCAGGGCAAGGACAGGTCATGACCATGAACCCCCTTGATACGAAAATTCTCCTCATCGGGCCCGGCTTTGTCTTTCAGAAAACGCTCAGCCGGATGCTCAAGAGTCTCGGTTTCAGCAACCTGGAGGTCTCACGGGACGGAGCGTATGCGTGGGAGGCCATCAAGAGAACCAGACCCAACATCGTGATAACCCAGTGGCACATGCCGGAGATCACCGGGATGGCTCTCCTCAAGCTGATCCGCTCGGACGAGGAGCTGAGCGACACCCCCGTAATACTGTGCACGGAGGATGTATCGAAGGCGGATGTGGTGAACGCGGGCGAGGCCGGCGTGAACGCCATCCTCCTGGAGCCCGTGAAGATCGAGAACCTGGAGGCCAAGCTGCGCATCATCATGGAATTCGAGATGAGCCCGGCTACCCGGAACGCCCTGGCCCTAATGGCCAAGGGGGACCAGTACCTCAAGCAGGAGCGTTACGACGAGGCCCTGTACCAGTATGGAAAGGTGCTCGACATCCTCGAGTCGGCCGAGGTGTACTACAACATCGGCTACATAAAGACGGCCAAGGGCGAGTACGACGAAGCACTGGCCGCGTTCCGCAAGGCCACCCAGATCAACCAGATGTTCGCCAAGGCCTACAAGGCCATGGCCGAGGTCTACCTGCGCATGGGCCGCAAGGACATGACCGAGAAGTACCTGCAGATGGCAGGCGAGATCTTTCTCGAGCGCGAAATGCACGAGAGCGCGGAGAGCATCTTCAACGAGATCCTCACGCTCAACCCCGAAACCATCAACGTCTATAACAGCCTGGGGATCCTCTACCGCAGGCAGAACAGGCTGGAGGACGCCATCAAGCTCTACGAGAAGGCCATCAAGATCAATGCCATGGACGAGAACATCCACTTCAACATGGGCAGGGCCTATCTCGAGCTGGGAAACCCCCAGATGGCCAAAAAGTGCTTCATCAAGGCGCTCAAGATCAACCCCGCGTTCGACACGGCAAGGGGCATGATCGAGGCGATCGATTCTTCGGCGCGGTCGGTTTCCTGACCCGCCGGTCCCGGGTTACTGATACTTCTTGAGCTCAAAGACCTTGCGGTCCTGGGTCGCCACGATGTGATAGAACTTGTCCTGGGGCACGTAGATGTAGGGCACGTCTTCCTGCCGGCGGTAGAGGAAGTGCGACAGGATCATGCGGTTGACGGCCCGGTGGCCGATGATCATGATGTTGTCGGTCTTGCGGTTGAGGTAGAAGGCCTTCTTGATCCCGATCTTGATCCGCTCTTTCATGGTTTCATAACCCTCTCCCCCGGGGTAGACGTAGTGGTACTTATCGGCCTTGCGGGCGGAGTAGATCTCGGGCTTGAGCCTCTGGATCTCGTCGTAGGTCATGCCCTCACAGATGCCGGCGTGAATCTCGTTGAACTCCTTCAGGGGCACGATCGTGCAATCGGGCTGCAGGGCGCGGATGGGCTCGGCGGTTTCGATGGTGCGCCTCTTTTCGCTGGTGAAGATGAAGGAGATCTTCTTGTTCCTGAAGAACCTCGCCAGGGCCTGGGCCTGCTCGATGCCCTTGGGTGTGAGGCCCGAGTCTCCGCCGATGCGATCCTCCTGGTTGTAGAAGGT
>JBASVF010000212.1:0-4913 GCA_049275795.1 Desulfomonilia bacterium | reverse complement strand
GAACAGACCAGCACCACCTGGAGAGCGGGCGAAAACACCATCGAGCTGCCCTCCGCGGACGGCGAGCCGACCTTCCTGCAGGGTTACACGCGGCAGAAGGTCACGAGCGACGCCCTGTCGCTGGGGTTGACCTGGGACATGACCCCAGACTCGTCGCTGGACCTGAAGTACACCCACGCCAACTATAAGTTTGACCCCGAGGAAAGGCGGACCTTTGACGGCGAATACCTCTCGTCTTCCTACCGCGAGCACGCCACGAACACCTATGTCGCCACCTACCGGAACGCCGAACTGGAGAACGTCGAGATCCTTTTCAACGCCGGCCTGACCCACAACTACCGAGACGTCTTCATCTGGAACAACAACTCCGCGCCTTCCACCCGTCCCAACTCGCACTACACTGCGGGCCTCCAGACGAACATCAACCTGGGGAGCCATATCCTGACCCTGGGCACGGACTGGCGCTTCGGCAAGATCTCGGCTCTTGATGAATCCAGGGACCCGGTCCAGTCGAGCAAGGGAAAAATGACCACGACCGGTTTCTTCGTCCAGGACCAGTGGGACCTCACCGGGAGGCTCTCCCTGTACGCAGGAGCCAGGTACGATCACTGGAGGGCCCACGACGTGGCCACCAACAGCAGCCTGGTGGGCTTTCCCGTGGAGATCTCCAGCAAGTCAGAGAGCCACGTCTCGCCCAAGCTGAGCGTGGTTTACCGGCCGGACGATTTCACCACGGTCCGGGCATCCGCGGGCGAGGCGTTCCGCGGCCCGACCCTGTGGGAGGCGTTCAAGTACTCGAAGGGCAACAGGAGCACCTCGCTGCCCAACCCGGAGCTCGACCCGGAAACCGTGCGCTCCTATGAGGTGGGCTTCACGCGCAACCTGTTCACCTATTTCGATTTCGGGCTCACCTACTTCGTGAACCAGTTCGAAGACATGATCTACAGCGTCGACGTTCCGGACGTCGACGGCGACGGTAACGACGACTACCTCTTCGAGAACGTGGGCAAGGCGAAGTCGCGCGGCTACGAGGCAACCATGGGCTTCAGGGCAACAAAAGACCTGTACTTCTTCGCCAACTACACCAGGATGTTCACCAGGATCCAGGATGTGGACGACCCGGCGCTCGCAGCGGTCATCGAGGGCAAGGAGTTCACCGACATCCCGGAGTACACGTTCAACGTGGGCGCAGAGTATGACAGGGGCCCCATATTCTCCAGTCTGATCGTGAGAATCGTGGGCGACAGCTTTCGCAACGAGGACAACAGCGACACGATCAACAACCGGATCAACGGCAACGACCCATACTCCGTCGTCGACCTGAGCCTCGGGTATCGGGTAAAGAACCTGGAGCTCAAGGCAACGGTCAACAATTGCTTCGACCAGAAGTACTGGGAAAGCTACGACATCAACCCCGGGAGGACCTACTTCCTGACGGCGACTGCACGGTTATAACGTATTTTCCCCCTTTGGAGGTTCCGGTTTTCCTGTTAAAGGAAAACCGGAACCTCCAACGACTGAACAAGGAGCTTTTTATGGAATGGCTGGCCAAGAGCGGTGTCGTCGGCTACATACTCGCCGGCGCCTCGGTGGTGACCCTGGCCGTGTTTCTCGAGCGGTTGTTCGTCCTGTTGCTCGAGCGGCGGAGAATAGCCTCGGGCAGGGGCATCCTGGAGAAGATCTCCGAGATGATCGAGGCCAATGCCGGGGTGCCCCGGAACCAGCTCGACGAGCTCATCTCGTTCAAGATCGACGACAAGCTCGAGCAGCTCTCGTCTGGCATCACCTTCATCCGCCTGGTGGCGAGCTCCGCACCGCTGCTGGGGCTCCTGGGAACGGTGCTGGGAATGATCCAGGCGTTCAAGCAAGTGGCCGACATGGGAGGCGCGGTCAGACCCGACGCCCTGGCCTCGGGGATCTGGGTGGCCCTCCTTACCACTGCGGAAGGGCTCATCGTTGCGATACCGGCCTTTTTCATGTATCACTACCTGCAGTTGCTGGTGGGCAGGATCGGAAAGATCGTGGCACGCCGGGCAGAAGTCATGATGATCGAGCACGAGAATGATCCATATCAATCACAAGCCAAAGGATGAGGGCTACAGCCTCATCGACCTCACCCCCCTGGTGGATGTGGTCTTCCTGCTGCTCATCTTCTTTCTCCTGACGCTAGCCACCGTCCACCCGAGCATCGATCTCACCCTGCCCGAGGCCTCCACGGCCGAGGTGCAGGATCACAGAAACCCCTACACCATAGCGATCGCCAGGGACGGGACCTTTACGATCAACAACGCGCCGGCGACCCTGGACGATATTGCCGCGATCCCCCGGGACGGCGAGGTCTTGATTCTCGAGGACAAGGAAGGTCCGTACGGAATTTTCGTCGAGATCCTCGATGAGCTGCGCAAGACCGGCATCGTGAAGATATCAATCGTAACCGATGAAAAGACTGAGTAGGATCCTGGTATTCCTCGCACTCTCGGTGATGATCCACCTGGGGGTGTCCTACCTCTTTGCCGGGACCCAGATGAAGAGGCAGTCCCACGAGCCGGTCGAGGTGACGCTGATCGCCCTCGAAGCACCCGAAAAGCCCAAGGCCCCAGAGGTGCCAAAGCCCATACCAAAGCCGAAGCCCAAGCCGAAACCCAAGCCCAAGCCCGAGCCGGTCCCGGAGCCGGAGCCCGAACCGGTTCCGGAGCCCGAACCCGAGCCGGTCGAAGAGGTCATTGAACCAGTGCCCGAGGTGCAGGAGCCCGCTCCCGAGGTCAGTGCAATCGACGCCCGAATGGCCGCGGTCATCTACGAGCAGCAGATTACCGAAATCATCCGCAGGAATCTCAAGTACCCGGCAAACGCCCGGAGAAGGGGAATCGAGGGGAGGGTGCTCGTTCGATTCACCATCGCGAACCGGGGAAAGGCCGTAGAGATCAGGATCATCGAGTCGTCCGGGGCGTCCATCCTCGACAAGGCGTCCCTGGAGACCATTGCCGGGTGCAGCTTCCCCCCGCCGCCAGTCGATTCCATGACGCTCGACATCCCGATCATCTACCGCCTCGAGGAGGGTTGAACCGTGGAAGGTGCACTCATCCAGGCAACCGACCTCTCCTTCGGGTATGAAAGCAACAGAAACGTCTTCGAGGAGGTTACCTTCTCGCTGAGCCCGGGCAGGCTCTACGCGCTCATGGGCGGCAACGGGTCGGGAAAGACCACGATCCTGAAGTGCCTCTCGGGCCTGCTCAGGGGCTATACCGGAGACATCAGGCTCGCAGGCGTTCCCCTTCCCGGGCTCGGCAGGAAAGAACTCGCCAGGAAGATCAGCCTCGTGCCCCAGGAGAACTCGGTCATCTTTCCCTACCTGGTGAGGAACATGGTGCTCATGGGCAGAGCGCCCTACATCGGCACCTTTGACCTTCCCGGGAAGAACGACCAGGCCATCGCCGAAGAGGCCCTCTCGACCGTGGGCATCTCGCACCTGGCCGACAAGCTCTACGCGAGGATCAGCGGCGGGGAGCGCCAGCTCGTGCTCATCGCGCGGGCCCTGGCCCAGAAGACCCCGGTCATGATCCTCGACGAGCCCACCTCTCATCTGGATTTTCGCAACCAGACACTCATTTTCACCATCCTCGGGCAGCTGGTGCGGGAGCAGGGTCTGCTCGTGATCACCGCGATCCACGACCCCAACCTTGCCCTGAACTTCTGCGACGAGGTCATGATCCTCCACGAAGGCCGGATTATCCTGAGTGGGCCTCCCGGCGAGGTCATCAACCGCCGGACCATCTCCCGCGTCTACTCGGTGGAGGTGGACGAGATCCGGCACAACGGCCGTATCCGGGGGATCATGCCCGCCGGGTGCATACAGGACAGGGGAGAGAGCCCGACATGAGAAAAACCGCCTTTTGCGTCCTTGCAGCCGTATGCGCGCTCGCGGCCGTGCTGGTGATCGCCGGCCGTCACGGTCCCGGAGAAGGCCCTGTCAAGCCCATGCGCACCATGACCGACATGGCGGGCAGGGAGGTGCTGCTGCCCTGCGAGGTCACGCGGGTGGTCACGGCCATGTACCCGGTGGCCACCCAGCTCATGTTCCTGGTGGGAGCCCAGGACCGGCTCGTAGGCGTCTCGGACATGGACATCAATCCCGTCATGGAGCGGATCTACCCGCCCATCCGGCGGGTCTACCGGCCGGGCCGGACCGACAACGGCGAGATCTCCCGCGAGGAGATCGTCAAGATGCGGCCCGACGTGGTGTTCACCCACACGAGAAACGCCATGACCAACGACTATGCCGAGCTGGGCATTGCGTCCATCAGCCTGAAGCTCGAGACCCCTGACGAGCTCATCCGGGGCATCGAGCTGGCAGGCGAGGTGATGAACTGCACTGAGCGCGCTGCCGAGATCGCGGACTACTACCGCGCCAAGCTCGAATACATCCGCGAGCGCACCGCGCACATCGAGGAGAAGAAAAAGGTGTACTTCGCGGGGCCTGCCATGCTCAGCACCGCGGGAGGCGATTTCTACCAGAACTTCATCATCGAGTACGCGGGCGGGGTCAACGTGGCGTCAGGAGGCAGCGGCGGCTGGTGCGCCGTGTCCATGGAGCACCTCCTGTCGTGGAACCCGGACTTCATCTTCGTGGGCTTGTACGGGACAGCCAACGTGCAGGACTTCACCGGCGACGGCCGGCTCGAGGGCGTCTCGGCTGTGAAAAACGGCCGGGTCTACTCGTCTCGCTACTACATCGGCTCGTGGGATATCCCCACCCCGGAATCGCTGCTCGGGATCATGTGGCTGGCCAACATGCTATATCCCGAGGAGGTCAGCTTCGACATGGCCTCCGAGATGACCGAGTTCTACCGCACCTGCTACGGCTATACCCCGAGCGCCGAAGAGATCGCGGAGGTGCTCGAGAGGTTATGAAG
>JBASVF010000211.1:0-7100 GCA_049275795.1 Desulfomonilia bacterium | reverse complement strand
GACGAGGGCCGGGCCGCAGCGAGATTCTCAAGAAACTCGTGGAGATCCAGTACGAGCGCAACGATTACGACTTCACCCGGGGCACCTTCCGGGTCAGGGGCGACGTGATCGACATCTTCCCGGTCCACGAGGAGGACACGGCCATCCGGGTAGAGCTCTTCGGCGACGAGATCGAATCCATCTGGCAGATCGACACCCTGCGCAACAAGAAAATCCGCAGGCTCTCACACTTTCCCATCTACCCGGCCTCGCACTACGTCACCCCGCGTGAGCGCCTGCTTGCTGCGATCGACGGCATCAGGCAGGAGCTCAAGGAACGCATCGCCTACTACCGCGCACAGAACCGCCTGATCGAGGCGCAGCGCATCGAGGAGCGCACGAACTACGACCTGGAGATGCTCATGGAGACCGGGGTATGCAAGGGCATCGAGAACTACTCGCGCCACCTCACCGGCCGGCTCCCGGGACAGCCTCCCCCTACCCTCATGGATTATCTGCCCAGGAACACGCTCGTCTTCCTCGACGAGTCCCACGTGGGAGTGCCCCAGCTCATCGGCATGTATCGCGGAGACCATTCCCGCAAGGCTACCCTGGTGGACTACGGGTTCCGGCTGCCCTCGGCGCTGGACAATCGCCCCCTGCGGTTCGACGAGTTCAATGCCCTCGTCAATACCCTGATCTATGTCTCGGCCACGCCCGGGGAGTACGAGATCAAGAAATCCGGAGGCCGGATCGTGGAGCAGTTGGTGCGGCCCACCGGGCTCCTGGACCCGCGGATCGAGGTCAGGCCGGCCGGCACCCAGGTCGACGACCTGTTCCGGGAGATCACGAAACGCGTGGATGCCGGGGACCGGGTGCTGGTGACCACGCTCACCAAGCACATGGCCGAGGAGCTCACCGACTACTACCAGCAGCTCGGGCTCAAGGTGAAGTACCTGCACTCCGACATCGACACCCTGGAGCGTATCGAGATCGTCAAGGGCCTGAGGGAGGGCGTATTCGACGTGCTGGTGGGCGTGAACCTCCTGCGCGAGGGGCTCGATATCCCTGAGGTCTCGCTCGTGGCGATCCTGGATGCAGACAAGGAAGGCTTCCTGCGCTCCGAGCGCTCGCTCATCCAGACCGCGGGCAGGGCCGCCAGGAACGTAAACGGCACGGTCGTCATGTATGCCGATGCCATGACCGAATCCATCACGAAGTCGACCGCCGAGACGCTGCGCAGGAGGAAGGCGCAGGAGGAGTACAACGCGAGGCACGGCATCACCCCGACCACGATCAGGAAAAACATCCGGGATATCCTTGCATCGATTTACGAGAGGGATTATGCAGATATATCCGCCACCGTGAACACCTCGCTGGGCACGGTGGAGGTGAGCAAGCTCCGGGAGACCATCTCCGGGCTGGAAAGGAAGATGCGCGAGGCGGCCGACGACCTCAGGTTCGAAGAGGCTGCATCGCTTCGCGACGAGATCAAGCGCTTGAACAGGATCGCCCTGGCGGTAAAGGGATAGGACGTGGATACGGCACTCATCAGGAACCTGGGATACGAGCTGCGGGAAATGCCGCCGTACACCCTCGTCTACCGCCGCACCCTGCCGGAGCTGCCCGCGATCGTGGGCACCAGCCCGGTTCTCGGCGTGAGCGCAGGCATCAGGGGCAGGACCTCCATCCGGATCCTCGAGCCGGGCCTGGTCGTCCGCAGGCTGACTCACGGCGGCGCCTTCGGCCGGATCCTCGGCCCACGGTTCCTCGCCATCGACAGGAGCGTGCGCGAGCTCGAGATCAGCGAGCACCTGATCGCCCAAGGCATCCCCACCCCGGAGCTCGTGGGGCTGAGAATCGCCCGCAACAGGGTCTTTTACTCGGTTGAGGTGATCTCCCGTATGATCCCCGACTCCATCGACCTCCTCGCCTTCCTGGAGCGGCATCCGGACGACGGGGCCGCGGTGATCAGGCACACGGGAGCGCTCATACAGGCGATCCACAACGCCGGGGTCTACCACGCCGATCTCCACGTGAAAAACATCGTCCTCGACCGCGATCTGACGCCCTGGGTCATCGACCTCGACAAGGCCCGCAGGTTTACCGAGATGCCCTTCCTGCTCCGGTATAAAAACACCAGGCGATTCCTGAATTCCCTGAAGAAGTGGCATGAGAAGGGACGGATCAGCCTGCCCGGCGACTGGCGGCAATCCTTCATCAGAGGGTACAGCGAGTAGGAGTCTTCTAAGCCTGCTCGAGCTGCGGGCAGGCCCCGGGTCCGGACCTCAAGCGGGCGATACTGGTGAAGGGAAGACCGGCGGTTCCCCTCGCATCCGGCATCACCATCCCCATGGTTCCCGGGTTATCGCCCGAGCCTGGGCAGATACCATACGTATACGTGAAATGAACAGGGGCCGGTTTCCCAGGTATCGATATGATCCGGGAAACCGGCCCCTCGTGTTTCAAGGACCGGGGTTGCAGTGAAAAACCCCGGTGTATGCTAGCCCACGAACATGGCCCAGAAGATCAGCACCGTGAGCCCGAGGCCCAGGAGCACGCTCGCTATCCCGAACACTCCGGCAAACAGCTGCGTACCTGTACCAGGCCCATCGCACGTGATCTCCTCGAGGCGGTTCTCTTTCAATATCCGCTCATACTCGAGCGGCCGCTCGTGCTTCAACGCCGCCAGCGTGTAGCTCCCCGTGAATATGTTCTTCTCGAGCGGGAACTTGTCCGGCACCAGGTGGTTGTTGAAGAAGTGCACCGTGAAGATGAACACCGCCGCCAGGAACGCCTCCTCGGAGTGCGCAAGGTGCGTGATGTTGATCAGCCACCCGGGCATTACCCACGACGAGTACTCCGGGATCCACATCACCACTCCCGACAGACCGATCACGAACATTCCCCAGAATACCGCCATGAAGTCGAACTTCTCCCAGTACGTCCACCGGTCGAACTTCGGCCGATCACCACGGTTGAAAAACCACTTGAACATCCCGTAGCAGTCCTCGAAGTCCTTCCACCGCGGGAACAGCGAGTCCGGGCCGAAGAGCCGGCCAACCCACCCCTTGACCTGGAACTTCGGGAACAGGAACTTCAACGACAGCCAGCAGGTGTAGAGGAACAGCAGGCACATAACGCCGGCGCTCACCCGGTGCACCATCGCTGCACCGGCCACGCCGCCCATCAAACCGGCCAGCCAGCCGGCCCACGGCGCATCCGGATACTTGATCGGGAACCCCGAGATCACCACCCCGAAGAACGACAGCACGAGCACGATGTGCATCAGCCGCTCCCTGAGGCCGAACCTCCGAACGTATTGTCTCGCCCGGTCCTCCGGCAGGTCCGTCTTCACCTGTAGCCCGGCCTTGACCAGCGCAGCCTTCTCGGCGTACGCCTTGCGCCACCACAGGAGCGAGTGCAGCCAGAAGAACGCAAACACTCCCACCAGGAGCGCAACCATGAACTTCTCGGTCAGATACAGTCCCAGGAACTTGTCGGGGTCGTGCGGATCAGGGTGCGGCACGTAGGACACGAACCGCGGATGGAATCCCTCGTGGCACTTCCCGCAGGTCTCCACCAGCGCGGCCTGGCTCAGCGCGGAACCCTCTGCATCCGCAGGGAGGATGTTATGGGCCTGGTGGCAGTCGGCGCACCCGGCGGACTTCTCCACCCCTTTGAGCTTCATGGCCTTGCCGTGGTAGGTCTGGCCATAGGACTCGGCGGCCAGCGGGAACACCCCGCAGCTCCCCGCTACCCCGTCTGCACTGTGGCAGCTCACGCACACCGCCGTGTAGTGCTCACGCTTCTTGAGCACCCCCTGATCATCCGGGGCAAAGCCCTTCACATCGTGCGCACCGTGGCAGTCCGTGCACGTGGCCGCATCGGTGTTGCCGGCAAGGTACTTTGCCGTGTGGCCCTTTTCTACGTACTTCTCTCGATCGCTATGGCACTTCAGGCACGTCGCTATGGCCGAAGCCTCATCCCCATCGCTCTCTTTCACGCCTTGAGCGTGGATGCCGCCGTGGCAGGACAGGCACGAAAGGCCCGCCGCCGTGGCGTGATGGCTCTGCTTGTATTCCTTGTCGATGCCCTGGTGGCACGTGGCGCAGGAGGTGAGTTCGGGCTTCTGCTCCTTCTTCATGTGCTGTGAGACATCCGTGATGCCCCGGTGGCAAGAGGTGCAGCTCAGGGAGCCATGGGCACTCTCCTTGAAATCACCGGTATACCCGGACCCGGAGTGGCACGATGTGCAATCCGATACCGACGGGGCCTGCACCGATGTCGCACCACCGCCGGCCGCCGAAGCCTTGGGCTTGTCAGCCGACGCTGACACAGGCTTCTTCGGGTGCGTCTCCTGGTGACACTGCCAGCACGAAAGATTTGCCACCCCCTTGTGGAACTCCTGCTCCTGGACTGCCTTATGGCAGGTCAGGCACGAGAGGGTCTCCACCTTATCGGGGTTCTGCATGTGCGAGGAGATATCCTCCACGCCCTTATGGCAGCTCGTGCACGTAAGCTTCCCGTGCTTTGTCCCGGCGAAGTTTTCCTTGAACTCTGGCCCGGAGTGGCAGGTCGTGCAGCCGGGAACCGCCCCTGCGGGCTTTGCCGGGGCCTTGGTTTCGGCCTTTGCGGCAGCCTTCGTTTCTGCTGAAGCCGGTTGAAGGGCCTTCGCTTCCTCCGCCTTCCCGGAATCAGTCTTGCTCGTGCCTCCTGCCGCTTTCGATCGGAAATTCAGGGGCGCCATCGGGGAAGGGGTCACGTTATCGAAGCTGTGACAGTCCAGGCACATGTTCCCCGACTTCTTGTGCTGGAAATGGCACAACGAGCAGTCGAGGTCGGTTCCATAGTGCGAGTTGTGCGGGTTGGGGAGTGAAGGGCCTTTTGCCGGGACCTCTGCCAGGGTCTTCGTGTCGTGACAGTTCGTGCAGGTTTTCATCTCAACCTCTGCACTCGGTTCACCGTCTCCGTGGCAGACCCGGCACGAGATCCCGGAGAGCATGTGCGTATGCCCTGTAGGCATCTTGGACTTGAGCGGAACCGCGTCTTTTCCGTGGCAGGCCGTGCAGGTCTGCATCGTCATGTCACCGGTTGCAGGGTGACCCTCGGGCAGAACCGGCTCAGCGCCGGCATGACACGCCATGCAGTCCCCGGGCTTGGCGTCGACCAGCCGCTTCGGGGAGCTCTCGGCCGCTCCAGCGACAGTGAACAGCAGCAGGGCGAGTATGCATGAAGTTACTATAATGGGAAAAAGCCTTTTGAGTGTCCTAGACTTAGAATGCCAATGTAAATCCACGTTGCCACCTCCGAGCTATCGTTGATGTAATTTTGCTTTATTCTTTCGTCCTTTCCGCGCACAGGCGCGCAGGACGCGTTGCTTCAACTCGCCATGCCTCCTCGATCGGAACAAGGCGGCGCCGCATGGGTCGCCGCCCTGTTCCGTTCTCCTCTCAGGCCTTCTCTTTTGCCGCGTTTCTGCCGGCAATGCGCCCGAACACCACGCAGTCGACCATGGCCACGCTGCCCAGGCGCACTGCCCCGTGCACCCCGCCGGTGACCTCTCCGGCAGCATATAGACCCTTAACGGGTTTCATGTCAAAGCCAATGACTTGCGCTTCCTTGTTTATCACCAGCCCGCCCATGGTGTGGTGCACCCTTGGCCAGAGCCTTGCCGCATAGAAGGGCGGCATTTCCGTGGGCTTGGCGTCCGGGAAGATCATGCAGTCGAACTCCGGGTCCTTCTTCTTTTCGACATAGGAGTTCCACCGGGCTATCTCTTCCTTGAAGGCCGCGAAATCGATATCGTAGTTCTTCGCCAGGGCTTCAAGGGTGTCGAACTTCTTGATCGATCCGTTGGCGAGGCCTTTTTCCAGTGCTTCGGGGAAGACCTGCTTGTTCACCGCATAGGAGTCGCCGAGGATGATGACCGGGTGGCCGATGAGGATGATCGCATCCGCCCGCTCCTTGCGGTTGCCGGTTTCCTTGAAGAAGCGCCTGGCTGTCGCGGGGTCGATCATGGGGCCGTACCCGACGAGCCTCTCGCAGAACAGGGGTACGTAGCCAAACCCCTTTTCATCCGGGCTCGTCCAGGGGCCGAGCTGGATCCAATCCATCTGGACGTCCATGGCGCCAGCCATGCATGCAGCAAGCAGCGCCTCTCCTGTTGCGCCCGGTTGGTTGGTGGAGTCGAACCTGTCGTCCAGCCTGGGATCGTGCACCTGGCGCAGATTCACATCGTTGGAGAAACCGCCCGAGGCCAGCACCACTGCCTTGCGCGCTCTGATGAAGGCGGCCTTGCCCGAGCTTTCGTCAGGGAACCGGTAGCCGTCCCTGACCTCGATGCCCACGATTCTGCCTTCAGGGTCCTGGATGAGCCTCGTCATCTTCGTGCGTGTCCTGATCTTTACCCCGAGTTCCCTGGCCTTTTTGATCATGGGGTTGACCAGCCCCGAGCCCGAGGCGTTTTCGGTCTGGTGCGCCCTCTTCACGGAATGGCCGCCGTGGTAATTGAGCCGGGTGAACTTGGCCCCAACGAAGCTCTCGCACCACTCGAGGGCGTCCCTAGACTGATCGGCAACGGTTTTGGCCAGCTCAATATGGTTCAGGTAGGAGCCCGCCTTGAGCATGTCCTTGAGCATGAGGTCCGGCGAGTCTTCCACCCCGGCCTCCTTTTGCATCTTCGAACCCGCCGCGCCAAAATCACCGCCGTTGATGATCGAGTTCCCACCGTGAACAGGCATCTTCTCGATGATCACCACATCAGCGCCGGCGCTGCGCGCCTCGAGGGCGGCGGAGAGCCCGGCAAACCCGCTGCCGATAATTACCACGTCATAGTTTTCATCCCATTTCTCGGGCATGACCCCGCGGGTTGCAGCAGCTGCCTTGGAGCCCTTGAACGGAATACCTCCGATCGTCAACCCGACTCCTGCAGCCGCCCCTCCCGAGGCCTTCAAGAAGTTTCGTCTCGTGAGCCTGCCGGACCTATCCCCCTTTTCAGCCATGAGATCCTCCTTTCTGAAGTCGTTTGTAATGCTTCTCCAAGGATAAAGACCTATGGGCGATCGCCCAGTTTGCTCCTCTCTGGCGCACAGCCTTCTGAACAGGGTGCAGGATGATGC
>JBASVF010000210.1:0-1882 GCA_049275795.1 Desulfomonilia bacterium | reverse complement strand
AGGGCGGCTGCGTTCACACACTGAGGCGTGGTCTTGAACATGATCGGGACCTTCGCGATGTCGACACAGGCCTTGGTGACCTTGTAGGCAATGTCGGGGTCCAGGGCAAGGGGAGCACCCACGTCCTTGTGCGCGTCGATTGCGCCAAAGGTCGCGTGAGGACCGCCCGTGTCGAGCTCGATGATCGGAACGCCGCGCTCCTGCAGATCCAGGATGAACGGCACCCAGGTCTCGGCCACCGGCCCGATTCCGGATACCGAGCCGATGTAGAGCACATCATGCTCCTTTGCAACCTTCAGACACTTGGGCAGCTCCTCGTCCAGCCACTTCTCGTAGGGCATGTTGTGAAACATCTGCGAGCAGATCCACACATCCTTCAGATCGTTGCCGTAGTGGCGCAGGGAATAGAAGTACGGCCGCGGCCAGCGATGGGGACCGTCGATCTTGTGAACCGTCTTGCCGATGATCCAGCCTATCCCGGCCTTGCTGAATCTCTCGATCATCTTGGCCGTTCCACCGAAATCGCAGGACGTGATACCAACCGGATTCTTCACCGGCAATCCGCAAAAACTCGTTGATAAATCAGCCATGTTTCCTCCTAGTTCTTGTGTGTATTTGCTGTGTACGCATGCTACATCATGCGTCCGACCGTGACCTCGAGGCCATGACCCTTGACGATGTCGCGGGCCCTTGCTACCTCCTGCTTATCCAGCGAACGGTAGGCATCGTAGGGAGACTCGAGCCCCAGGTAGGTGTACTTGTCTGCACCCAGCTTATGCAGCGGGTTTATGTCGATGTGGCCCACTCCCAGCGAGAGCGCGAACTCGGCAGTGGCGGAGATGTTCTCTTCACTGTCGTTGTAGCCGGGGATCAGCGGCAGGGATACCCGCACCTCTCTCATGGATGCCATGATCCGGGCATTCTTCAGGATAAGCGCGTTATCGACTCCGGTACCCTGCCGGTGCATCTCGGGGTCCATGTGCTTGATGTCCAGCAGGACCAGGTCCGTGTATTCCATGATCTCTTTCACCACCTCGGATGCCGCGCACCCGGATGTGTCCAGGACCGTGGAGATGCCGACCTCCTTGCTTCGCTTGAAGATCTGCATGGCAAACCCCGCCTGGAACAGCGGCTCTCCGCCGCTCAAGGTAACGCCTCCCTCCTTGCCGTAGAACGGCTTGTCCTTCTCGATCTCTCTCATGAGGTCGGACAGGCTGTATACCTCGCCGATCTGCCTGAATGCGTTATTGGGGCACTCGGAAACGCACATCATGCACAGGGTGCATTTTTTTCGATCTACCTTTGCGCCCTTCGCATCCATGCTCACGGCCTTTTCCGGGCAGATATCGACACACGCGCCGAAGGCCTTGCACCGCCTGGGCAGGAAGTAGAGCTGGCTGAAGGGCGCAATGGTTTCCGGGTTTGAGCACCACCTGCAGTGGAGCGGACAGCCCTTGAGAAAAACCGTAGTCCTGATGCCGGGCCCGTCATGGGTGGCGAATTTCTTGATTTCCGTGATCATCCCGTTATTAGCCGGCACAATGGTCATTTCCGAGCCATCCTCTCTCATGTTAGGTGCTCAACACGGTCCGTGCACCTTGCAGCTTTTTTCTTTCTCAACCCGTAAAGTGCTTCTACCTGTCAAAGAAGCCTGTCCGGGGTTCATCCTTGCAGGGATGCATACTCGATCGGGCATACAATGCACCCCGGACAGGCAGGAGGTTATGCGGCGTAGATGAGCTTTGCCGGCACTTCCTTGGCCATGACGTTGATCATCTCCTCGCTGATGCCCTGCGCGAGGCAGTACTTGATGAACATCTTCCAGCCTGGGATCGGCTTATTGCCGGGCTGACCCGCGTCGGTGATGAGCACGAGGTTATCC
>JBASVF010000209.1:0-3834 GCA_049275795.1 Desulfomonilia bacterium | reverse complement strand
TTCGGACGAAATGCTGATGAAGGCGGGGTATGTCCTCAAGGTTTCATGGTAGAGGTCGTTCAATCCGGCTTTGGTTTTATAGGCGAGCTGTACCGCGATGTTGCTGTCGGGAAGGTGGCATTCGATGCAGGCGAACTGCTTGTGCTGGGACTGCTTCCACGTGGCGGCCACGTCCTGCATGCTGTGGCAGGCCATGCAGAAGACAGGACTCCCGGCGGCGTGGTAACCCGCGATGGAAGCCAGGGTGATCAGGATGCCCACGAACGCTCCCACAAAGAGGACGCTAATGGTCAACTTCGACGTCTTGTCTTTACTGCCCACGTCTCATATCCCCTTTTTTCACAGCTGGTGGCGGGGGAAAACCGGCTCTTTGTATAAATTAGCAGGCCAAACCATCAAGTCAATCTTTTCATAACCAGTTGCTACGAATTACTCGAGTCTGGCTTCCATCGTGATGGCGGCATTCAATACCTGTGACACCGGGCAGCCCGTCTTGGCCTTGTCGGCCGCTTCCTGGAAGGCCTCTTGGCTTATCCCCGGTACCTTGGCGGTAACGTCCAGGTGCACGGCGGTGATGCCGAACCCGCCTGCGATTTTTTCCAGGGTTACGCTCGCGGCCGTTCTGATGCTCTCCGGCGTAAAGCCTGCCTCGCCCAGGATAAGGGAAAGAGCCATGGAAAAACAGCCCGCATGCGCGGCGCCGATCAATTCTTCGGGGTTGGTGCCCTTCTCGTTTTCGAAACGCGTGCTGAAGGAGTATGGCGTATCGGACAGCACCCCGCTCTCTGTGGAGATCGTCCCTTTCCCGTTCCTGACAGCCCCCTTCCATATTGCCGATGCTTTCCGCTTCATTCTCCTCCCTCCTTACTTTATGAATTCGCTTCTCCGGTCGACATGCCGGCACATGCAGTCTTAAGACTACGCAAAGAAGAACCCTAATCTAAGCAATAGATCGTGCTGGACAATAAGCAAGCTCGGGGGATTATCTTTTTTGATCTCCAGCCGTGTTCCTTCCTGTGCTCCCGGCGCCGGCCTGTGTTGCTGGATCGGACCCCGCTTATCCATGATCACGATCTCACAATCGAAGCAGCCCCGTTGCCCGCTGCTCTCATCACAGTGAGAATCGAGAGATGCAGCTGTTTCCAAACTGACCTTAATCGGTATTCGAAACAAGGTACGAGGAGGCGGCCAAGCGCACGGCCGGGAACATCCCATGAGAGAGAATCGGCGGGAAACAGAGACTTGTGCTGTCTTTTATCATCAGGTATATCACCGGCATGGACGGTCGGTCAGGGTACGAACGGCCGTTATCGACAACCGACCGGGGGCCCTGATGGAGAAAGGCAGAATCGCGCTGGTGGCGGAAGGCGGCGGGATGCGAGGTATCTTCACCGCCGGTGTGCTAGACGCCTTTCTCCGGGAGCGCTGCAACCCCTTCGATCTGCTCATAGGGGTCTCCGCCGGGGCGGTTTCACTTGCATCCTATCTCTCGGGCCAGTACCAGCGGTACTACCGGCTCAGCGCCGGTCCCATGAGGAGCAGGGAGTTTCTCAGTTTCTCGAGGTTCCTCAAGGGCGGCCATTTCATGGATTTGAACTGGCTGTGGGACTATGCATCAGTCCAGGATCCCCTGGACATAGAGGCCGCAGCAGGCAACGGGTCGTGGGAGTTCCTGGTGGCTGTGACTGACGTTCTGACCGGAGACGCCCTGTTCATACGCCCCAATGCCGCCGATCTCCTGGACGTCCTGATGGCTTCGAGCGCACTGCCCGTTCTGTACCGGGGATTCGCCCGGCTTGACGGGAAGCCTGTAGCCGACGGCGGAATAGCTTCGCCCCTGCCGGTGAAAGAGGCCTATCTCCGCGGTGCACGACGAATCGTAGTCATACGGACCCGTCAGGCGGGTCAGACCAAGGGCTGGCTTGCCGACACGTTCATGACATCTCTCTTCCTCAAGCGTTTCCCTGCGTTGTGCCAGAGCGTCCGCAGACTCTCCCGTGAATACAGGGAAGCGGTAGATTTCATTCAGAACCCGCCCGGCGACGCGCAGGTATTTCAGATCGCGCCTCCGAGGAAGCTCCGATCGTCGCGGCTCAAGGCGGACAGCAGGACGATCCGTTCGGACTATGAACTCGGACTGCAGGAGGGTGGTCGCTTTATCGAAGGCGCGGGAAAACAGCTACTGATGGAGAAGGCTCCGTAGCCCCTGCAGAACGCCCCGCGCTTGATACTGCAGCACCCTATGCCGGACGAGCTTCAGGGCCCCTGATGCACCTTTAATGGAGCTAAGACCTGGGCGATATCTCCTATATCCCTGGTCTCCAGCATCCTTGGCCAAAGTTCGCAATCGTAAGATCCCGCCCCTTACCAAGAAAGATCTCATCTACTTCCCGCAACATTTATTGAACTATGGAAGATCTCATCGCCAAGCTTTGATAAGGATCACGAGAACCAGCGCTTGGGGCCAGGGTCGGGAATCCGGGCTAGAAGTCTTCGAGAAGTTCTTCCTTCTTTCTGTCGTAATCCTCCTGGGTGATCAGACCCTTATCCAGAAGGCCTTTCAATGTTGTCAGTTTTCTCTCGAGCTCGTCTTGTCCTTGGGCGGGTATTTCCGGATTGATCTTTTCGCCTGGAGCCTTTCCTATATCATTCTCTGAAGCACCGCCTGAAGTACTGCCTGTGCTTATCAGCTTTCTTACGAGTCCATCCGCCGTTGCACTGAAATCATTCACGAGGTTTTTAACAGCCGGCGACTCTATGAGCTGCCTGCATGCTGCACCTTGGTTGGAGGCATCGACACTCTCGTAGTAGAGAATGTGGCTGACCGATTTTACGAACAACCCAGTTTCCAGCCTGCCGCTGTACGTTTTGAGGAAATAGCAACCCGTTGTAGAAAGCCCTTTGCTCCCGATGAGTTTTTTCTCATCCTTCCCGATCGTCCCCTGGTCCAGCAACAGCTTGTAGTCGAATTGCCTCGAGGCGATCCTGACACTTCCCGAGTCCAGCAACGGCAGCCTGTCGAGATCCAGTCGGGGAAGGACCATGGAACCCTCCCCTCGAACCTTGTACGTGCGGGCAACGAGAAGCTTCCGGATGGTACCTTCGCTTCCCGCCTCCCCGTAGACGATGGATTCATTTTCCAGGCTGGCATCATTACGATTACTCTCCCAACCGGCTTGTACGGGAGCCGACACCTTGCCCAAGAACCGGAGGTCGGGTTCCAGGGCGTTCTGATAGTTCTCTATGGGCGCAAGTGATTTATCATTGCTATCCATCAGGGCCAGATATTGCGCGCATCCCGTGAGTGCCGCGCTACAGGATAGTATTGCCAGGTAAAGGAATACCTTCTTCAAAAAACAGCGGGGCTTCAAGGAATGAGAAAGCTGCGATGAGATTGTCCCATCCCTTTCTTGCTCTTGGGACACGGTATGGCTCGAGGCCGTATCCATGCCATGATCTTTTCCGGAAAACCAGCTTCCCGGTCTGGAACAGCCGTGAATCCTGGAGCTATTCGTGGTGCTCGTGGTGCCCATGCAATGCCTCCCTATCTTTCTACGTTGGCTTGTACTACCATTGCTGTTGTGAGGATGTTGTGCAACGCTTGCTGATGAGTATAACGGTCTCCTTCGCGTTCCGTCCTGGAATGGGATGCTCCAGCGGCAACCACTGCCTTCTTGGAGATCTCTTTGCCCGCCATGGGCTGCACCTTGTGCTCGAACATTTTTATAACCAAAATTTTGTCTTTGCAAGACTAGATCGAGTTTGTCCCATCTTTAACAGTATAAAAGTAATTCAGCAAGTAAATTATAAAGTTACAAGGTTGCAAAAGTGCTT
>JBASVF010000208.1:0-5234 GCA_049275795.1 Desulfomonilia bacterium | reverse complement strand
CCCCCAGGGCCCCGGTGCGCGACCTGGTTCCTTCCGGAGCCACCCAGAGCACGATCCCGCCCTTCATCTGCTCTTTTGCATATTCAAGGTCCTTGATGGCTTGGGCGTGATTCTTCCGATCGATGGAGAGAAACTCCGCTGCCTTGAGGCCTCTGCCCCAGACAGGGACCTTGAAGAGCTCCTTTTTCGTTAGCATGCGGATGCTCCCGGGGAGGGACACGAAGATGAGCGGGATATCGTACAGGCTCCGGTGGTTGGACATGACGATGTAGGGAGTGCCCGGTTCGATCGTTACCTGGTAGGGGTTGCTTATGAGCGGCCGCGCCCTCACCGCCCTGAGCAGGGAGCCGGACCACCACCGCAGCACGTTATCAGCAAACCCCCGCTCGTAGGTGTTTCTGAAGCGCAGGTAGAGTGCCAGAAGGGAGATGGCCAGCGTTGATCCGATCCCCTGCGCCATGATCCATATCTTTCTCGAGAAAGACGCCTTCACGCGATCCGACCTCCTTTTTCACAAATAGTCGCCGTGCCGCCCTAAGAGAGCCTTCACAGCTGCAATGAGAGCCTTTCGACGGCACGCGGCTCAATGCCCGGAGTGCGGGCAGGTGTGCTTCTTTTTTTTCTGCTCTGCGCTGCGTGCGCGAATATACTCGTGCTCTTTGACGAGATGTTCTGAGAGCTCGGAGAAGGTCCACCCGATGGACTGCCCGGTCACCACGGCATGGATGGACTGGGGAAGCTTCCAGTCTGCGGCCTCGTGCATCACCCGGTGGATGATCTTCGGGTCGACCCGGTAGAAGAGCATGATTTTCTCGGAGCACTGGCATTCCTGGCCGTCATTCCTGTCCGAGAACAGGATCTCGTGGATGGTCAGGCTTCCCTGCCCGGGCTCGATGACCTGGATCTCGGGAGCTCCGATAGCCTGGAAGAACGCGTCGAGCGCCAGCATCTCCTCGCATGTGTAGTTCCAGATCAGCACCCTCGGGCTGGTGTCCATGAACAGCTCCTCGCTCTGGTTATCTGCTCGCCCTGCTGCTCCTTCGTTTGCGGAAACGCGGGATCTGGTCATTCCGGCCTCCATGCCCCGAAGGAGAAGGGATAAGAGCGAAGCTGTCATATAGTACAGCGGCCCGGAAACTTCAAGGAACATTTTAAGGATTCAAGGACCTGCCGAACGGCTCCCGGCGTGACGTGACGGGTTCGGGTGTTTCGGGACCAAGGCCGTGCTTTACTAATGATCCTCATTCATAGTACCGATAGTATGATGATATCAAGCAGGAGGTACAAACGCCCATGAGGTGCTCGAAATGTGGCTATGTGAGCTTCGATTATCTGGATCGCTGCAAGAGCTGCGGCGATGACCTGGTTCCCTCGAAAATCAAGCTGAACATCTATACCAAGCCGCCCGAGATCGACATCGACGACGAGGGGTTTTCCATCGGCAAGGTCGAGGAAGATCGCCGGGACTTGCTCGGTGGGGCCGCCCAGGAAAAAGAGCAGGGCATCTCCGTGGAGGATGTGCTCAAAGAGGAAGGGGAAAAGCTCGAGAGCTTCAACTTCGACGACGACGAAAAGGCTTGACAACGTACCCCGTTTTCAATAGACATTTCCGTGTTGCCGAGGTAGCTCAGTAGGTAGAGCAGGGGACTGAAAATCCCCGTGTCGGCGGTTCAACTCCGTCCCTCGGCACCACAGTCGTAGAATCCTTCTCGAGATACTTCAAATCATCTCACGCAAAGCCGGATAAAAGCATGCTATTCCATCCTGGCTTGCAATCCGTTTGCAATGCCGGTAATATTATGCCTCAATTCGTTTCTTGCATTCGGCGGAGCAGATGAAAACCCTGACCAAGATATCGCCGCCCCGTGTTTCTGATGCTGTTCCGAGGGAGCGGGCATTCCGGCTTCTGGACGAGTGCATGAAAAGGTCTGCAGTCTGGGTCGCAAGCCCCGCCGGCACGGGCAAGACGACGCTCGTCTCGAGCTACCTCCAGGCCCGCAATATCCCCTGCCTCTGGTACAAGGCCGACAGTGGTGACAGCGACATTGCTACGTTCTTCTACTACCTGGGCCTTGCCGCGAAAAAGGCCGCCCCGCAGTTCAGAAAACCTCTTCCCCTGCTCATCCCCGAGTACCGCATGGGCATTCCGGTGTTTGCCCGCAGGTACTTCGAAGAGCTCTACAAGAGGCTCAAACCACCTTTTGCCATCGTCATTGACAACTACCAGGAGGTCCCCGCCGGCTCCCCTCTTCACGAGATCGTGAACATCGCGCTGTCCTGCGTCCCGGAAGGGATCAGGGTGGTGATCGTCAGCAGGGATGCTATCCCGGACAACTTTGCGCGGCTGCGTGCGAACAATGAAATGAAGTCGCTCGGGTGGGATGAGATACGCCTGACAAAAGAGGAAACCGGGGAGATCGCACGAGCAAGAAACGCGCAGAGGTTCGATGATAAGACCCTCTCTGTCTTGTACAAAAAGACAGAAGGGTGGGTTGCCGGTCTCGTGCTGCTCATGGAGAGCTCAAAAGGCCGGTCAGGCGGTCTGCTGGCGCTGGAGGCATATGCGCCGGACGAGGCATTCCGGTACTTCGCAAGCGAGGTCTTCGGCAAGATGGACCGCGAGACGCAGAGGTTCCTGCTTTTGACCTCGTTCCTGCCGGCCATGTCCGCCTCCATGGCAGTGACGCTTACCGGAGTAAAGGCGGCGGGCCGGCTCCTTAAATGCCTGCACGAGCACAATTACTTTACGGAGCAGCGCCAGGGAGAAGACCCGGTCTATTCGTACCACGCCCTGTTCAGGGACTTTCTCAGGGCGAGGGCCGCAGAGGAGCTCACCGGCGACCAGATATCGGAGATACAGCGCAGGGCCGCATCCGTGCTGATGGAATCCGGACAGGTGGAAGATGCAGCCGCCCTCCTGATTCATGCCCGGGACTGGAACGTGTTTGTGTCCTTTGTGATCGATAACGCCCATTCCCTGATGTTGCAGGGCCGGAGCAGAACCCTGGAAGAATGGCTAACGGCGATTCCCGAAGAAATTGCCGGGCATCAGCCGTGGGCTCTCTACTGGCTGGGGGCCTGCAGGCTGTGGGTCGACCCGGCTCAGAGCCGCGGCTTCTTCGAGCGGGCGTTCCATCTTTTCGAGAGCGCGGGGGATATGGCAGGCGCCTTTTCGGTGTGGGCGGGCGCTGTCGACACCTTCTTCTTCGAGTTCGATGACTTCCGCCCCCTCGAGAGGTGGATCGGCTGGCTCGATGAGCGCATGCGGCAGGGGGTGCCTTTACCTTCCGCCGAGGTGGAGGCGCGCATGGCGGCGAGCATGACCGGGGCCCTGATATGGCGGATGCCCGACCACCCGGACATGAAGCAGTGGGTGAGCACCTCGCTGGCCCTGCTGCAGAAGGGGCTCTATGCCGAAGGCTGCATCCGTGTCTATATCAACATCATGGCGTACTATCTCTGGATGGGCGAATTCACCGAATGCTCCCTGGTCGTTGACAAAGTGAGAAAGATGACATATTCCGGTCCGCCTTCACCCATGACGGAAATCGCATCCATCGTCGCGGAGGCCCTGCTGCTGAGAACCTTTATCGATTCGTCCGAACACCTCCTGAACATGGTGACCTCCGGGCTTCAGAAGGCTGACTGCTCGGGCATGCACATGATGGATCTGCATCTGTTGTCGCTCGGGGTTTACAGCTGTCTGAACGCGAACAACACCGCACTGGCCGGCACGTACCTCCGTGAGATCCAGAAGGTGTCCGTAAGCGACAGGCCGGCCGGATCGAGCCTGTTCCTGCACCAGTCGGCGTGGGCCGCCCTGCTCGTCAGGGATGCGCGGCGGGCCGTCACGCTCGCCTCGAAAGCGGTACAGCTCGCCCAAGAAATAGGGATCCTGCTTCCCGAGGCGATCGGCCGGGTGGTGCTGGCCTTGAGCTTGTGCGAAGCAGGCGACCACGTCGAGGCCGGCTTGCAGCACGAACGAATCAGGAGCACTGCGGCGCGGACCGGGAGTACGTACCTCGAGTATCTGCATCACACGATCCAGGCCCATTGCGCATTGTGCCGGGGCGACAGGGGACGGGCCATCGAAGCCCTGCGCAAGGGCCATGGAGCTGGGAAAACGAAAAGGTTACACGAGCGTTGCGACCTTCCTGAGGCCGGATTCCATGAGCCGGCTCTGCGCGGAAGCGCTGGAGGCAGGCATCGAGGTGGAACATGTAAAGGAGATCATCAGGAGGCTCCATCTCGCTCCGGAGGGCGCTTCGAAGGACCTCGAGCACTGGCCCTGGCCGATCAGGATATGCACCCTCGGGCGTTTCGCCCTGTTCTCGGACGGGGAGGCCTCCGGGGATTCAGGGAAAGAGCAGAAGAAGCCTCTGCTCCTGCTCAAGGCGCTCATTGCGCTCGGGGGGAGAGACATCAGGGAAGAAGATCTTGCCGATACCCTCTGGCCCGAGGCCGAAGGCGATACGGGCCACAATGTGTTTACCACCACCCTTTTCCGGCTGCGCAAGATGCTCGGGAATGACCGGGCCGTCCTGCTCACGAACGGCAGGGTATCGATCAACGATCAGATCTGCTGGGTGGATGTGTGGGCATTCGAACGACTCTGCAAGCAGGCGGAAAGCCTGACGGAACGAACGCCGAGCGGGACGCGCCCCACGGAACTCAGACAGATCGCCGCAAGGGCCGCATGCCTCTACACCGGGCATTTCCTGCAGACCGACCCCGACAAGGAATGGGCAGTCACGACCAGAGAGAGGCTCAAGGGCAGATATCTCCGCCTGATTTCACACATGGCGCGGCTCTGCGAGCAGGCAGGCGAGTATGAGGAATCGGCCGGATACTATCACAAGGGCCTCGAGTCGGACCCCCTTGCCGAGGAGCTGTACCAGGGACTGATGGCCTCCTGCATCCGTCTCGGCCGCCATGCCGAGGCGCTGACCGTCTACCGGCGGTGCCGGGACGTCCTGAGGACGGAGCTTGGCATCGCGCCTTCCCTCGGGACCGAGGCGCTCAGAGAAGAAGCCCGGAACAGAGCGCGAGCATGAGCGTGAAAGATTACCAGGCCCCGTGCTCGATTCCTCCAGCCTTCTCCTAAAACTGTAGTAGCTAAGACTTGATCTGACAGTTGGTCTCCTTTCTGAAGTTCTGTCTGGTCAGATCTAAGCTGTCAGATGGTCATCGGTGAGAATACCATCGACATGTCCCTCATCCATATAACCGATACA
>JBASVF010000207.1:0-2274 GCA_049275795.1 Desulfomonilia bacterium | reverse complement strand
GTATGCAATGTAGCCCCAGCCGTGTCTCTCCACGCCCTGCAGCACGTGAGGGTGGTGCCCCACGACGAGGTCGGCGCCCATGTCCACGATCCTGCGGGCGGCAGCCACCTGCCGCGGGGAGGGGTAGCGCCAGTCCTCCCTGCCCCAGTGCAGGCAGACCGCGATGACGTGCGCACTCTCCTTGAGCGAGGTGATAGAACCCTCGAGCTCGTCCAGGTCGAGCGGCGCGATACCCCTTTGACCCGGCCCGGCGTAGAAGGGCGAGTCGATCTTCACCTCGCTGCGCGAGAGCACGCCCACGACCACGCCGTTCTTTTCGACCACGGCGGGCCTGAGCGCCTCCTCGAGACTGTCGCCCGCGCCGCACCAGGCAATGCCCTGCGCGTCGAGCAGGCCGATGGTGTCGTAGAAGGCATCGTCGCGGTAATCGAGGATGTGGTTGTTTGCGAGCGTCATCACGCCGAAGCCGGCCTGCCTCAATCCTGCGGCGTATCCCGGGTGGGCCCGGAGGCTCACCTTACCGGGATAGGTCTCGCCGCCCAGGCACAGGGGGGCCTCGAGATTGCCGACCATCAGGTCGTGCCGCTCGAGAACGCTCCGGACGCCCTCGAAGGGATAGTGGGGGCCTTTTGCACCGTAGAGCGCATCGTAACTATGGGTAAGGGCGATATCGCCCACAAAGCCTATCTGTAACATGACCGTGTCCTTCCCTGTTCTTGCGGTATGGTGATAAAACCGGCCGCCTTCCGGCGGTCCCGGCCGACGCCGCGCAGCAAGCCTTCAAGGCTATGGAAGGGGGATGAGCCTCCTGGCAAAGAGATACTTGCCCGATTTCTCTTTCGGGATGTCGTCCACGAACTCGTAGGTCATACGCATCCGGGGCCCGAAGATCCGGGCCGCGATGTCCTTCTGGTGCTTGAGGACCTCGGGCGAGGGCATGGGATCGCGGGTCATCTTTACCGTCAGATGGTCCCGGGCGTCCTGGATGATCTGCATGCGGCCGAAGAACCCCGGGGCCGCGTTGACCATGTACATCACCAGGGCGATGGTGGAGACGAGCCCTCCGTCGGGCGTGACGAACACGTCGAGGGCCCGGCCCACGATCCTGTCGATCAGCGGCAGGCCCCTGCCGCACGGGCAGGTCTTTTCGCTCATGACCGCCATGTCGGCCATGTGGTAGCGGATGAAGGGCATGCCGTAGTTGAGCAGGTCGGTGACCACCACACTGCCCGCCCGCTCGGACGACCCGGCCAGGGGCCGGGAGTTTTCCAGCTCGACGTAGAGGCACTCGGCGTTGATGTGCATGCCCTGGTGGGCGGGGCACTCCTGGGCCATGGGCCCTGCCTCGCGCGAGCGGTACGAGTCGAGGATGTCGCTGCGAAACATCTTGGAGACCAGCGTTCTCTGGTGATCGTAGAGCGGCTCGCCCGTGGTGATGAGCCCGTTGATCGGGCATGTCTCCCTGCCGGTCCGCTGCATGTAGCGCGCGAGCTCGTAGATGGGGCTGCAGAAGGCCAAGATGGCCGCGGGACGCTTCTTTTCCAGCCGCTTCAGGTAGGCCTCGCAGGCAGTGTCGTCAATGACCGCTGCCGGGAACAGCAGGTTTCGCTGGTAGAGCTCGTTTCTCAGCCGCGACTTTACGGTGCCCCGGCCGATGAGGTCCTGGTGTGCGGGCCATACCATGCCCAGGTACTGCCCGAAATCCCAGCCCGCCCAGCGGTTGAACCGGTACAGGGCAGCCTCCTTTGCCGGCAGGCAGGCGTTGTCGCGAAAGAAGCGCATCTTCACATCCGAGGTGCCGCCCGTCTCGGCGTGGTGGAGCCCGCTTGCGGGAATGTTTCGGGCCGTGAGCGCCTGCACGTTGGCGCGGATCTGCTCCTTGGTCAGGATGGGGATCTTCAGGAGCTCGTCGGTGTGTCTGAAGGCATAGGGGTTGAAGCCCGCCTCGTCGAAGCGCTTTTTGTAGAAGTCCGTGTTTTCGTAGGCATGCACCAGGAGCCCGGCCAGCCGCTTGAGCTGCAGCTCGTGGATTCTCTCCGGAGGCCAGAACTGGCTCTCCTCCAGCATGGCCAGGTGACGCATGACGCCACCCAGCCCCTCGCGGCGCGCGATGAGCGGGAATGTCACGTGCTTTACGAGATGCCTGATCATATCACGGATAACGGGGGTCGGATCTCACTTCGTGGTATCGTTCAAGCACTGCCTGACGGCATGACCTTGCGTTCTGATACCTCGATCTGGATGCTGCCATGGTACAGTTATAAGGACCCGGAC
>JBASVF010000206.1:0-7280 GCA_049275795.1 Desulfomonilia bacterium | reverse complement strand
CATGCCGACAGGGCGCTCGAGGGCCTCGAGCACCCGGTCGTCGAGCTCGCCGGGGATCCTTTCCGTTATGACCTTCAGGCGCACGACGTGCCTGGCAAAGGCCTTCCTGATTGCAAGGAAGAAGATGAGGATGAGCGCCGCGGTCAGGATCCTGCCGACCTGAACGCCGAACACCCCCTGCTGCCACACTTCCACCACGATGCCCCAGAACTCCACGAGCTGGTCGATGAGGATCCTGTAATCCATGCCCCCCTCAAATTTCTCAAACCGGATTGGGAGCGCTCCCGCCTGTGGGGACTGCGCCTCCCGTGGTTTTCCTGGTAATTGTACCTGGAAGGGCCTTAAGCTTCAACCCCCTGCCGGCCGGCAGGGGGTTGGGTGTTCTCAGTCTCTAGAACCGCACGGCCGTCTTGATCGCCCTGTGCCTGGCCTTGCTCAGGTTCACCTCGATCATCTCCCGGTATTCCTCGATGGCAAAGGTGTGGGTGAGCATGTCCTGGACGGAGGCATTTCCGCTTTCCATGAGATCGAGCGCGATCTCAAAGGCATGCCTGCGGCCTATGTCCATGTCGTTGTAGCCGTAGCCGTAGCACCCTCTGAGACTTTGGAGCTTGAGCCACAGGGGTGTGGGGTCGAACGACAGCTTCCGGCCTATCCCCACCAGGCTCACGGTTCCCCCGCCGGCGGTGACCACGAGGGCCTTCTGGAGAGTGGTGGAGTGGCCCACGGTGTCGAAGACCCGGTTAAACCCGCCCTGGACGATGCGCTCGCCGATCAGAGGACGGTACGCCCTGGCGCCGGTGTGCCGCACCGCCGCCTCGACGAGGTTGCCGGTAACGACATGGTCGGCGCCGGAGCTCTTCGCAAACTCGGCGTTGAACCCCGACGGCTCCGCCACGGTGACCTCGCACCCGATTCCCAGGCCGCGGATCGCCTTGATGACCATGGTGCCGATCACGCCGCCGCCGATGACGAGGACCTTCTCGCCCTCCTGGGGCCTGTTGTCGAGCACAGCCTGGATACCGACCGCCAGCGGCTCGGTGAGGACCGCGGACTCGTCGCTCACCGCATCGGGAACCCGGTAGACCTGCGAGCGGTGGACCACCAGGTATTCGGCGAACCCGCCGCCCACGTCCCGGCAGATGCCCGCGAACATGCCCGGTGCGATATTCCCTCGTGCATAGCTCTCGCAGCTCCCGGTCCGGCCGGCCGCGCAGGATGGACAGGGGGGCGTGATGCCCCGGCTCTCGCAGGTGAGGGCGGGGTTGACCGTTACCCGGTCCCCGGTCTTGAACCCCGAAGCACCGGGGCCCGCCTCTTCGACCACGCCGAAGACCTCGTGGCCAAAAATGCAGGGGAACGAGGTAAACGGCATGGCCATGGGCGAGTCATTGAGCCGGATGAGGTTGAGGTCGCTCCCGCAGAAGCCGCAGAGCCTCACCTTGATCTTCACCCAGTCAGGGCCGGGCAGCACGGGCTCGGGCACGTCGCAGAGCCTCACCATGGAGAAGGGCCCCTGGTAGTAGAACTTCGAGCTCAGCCTGCCCATGACCTGGAGGGCCAGGTAGCCGGGCAGGCTGAAGTTGAGCGTGAGCGCCTTCATATGGTCAGTCCATCTTGAGCACCTGGTAGAAGAGCGGGGTCGCCGGGCTGGTCACCGTCGGGTCGGTAATGACGTTTATGCAGGCCGGCTTGCCGGAGCTGAACGCCCGCTCGAGCGCGGGGATGATGTCCTCGTCGCGGGTGACGAGCTCGCCGTAGCCGCCGAGGCCCTCGACCATCTTCTCGTAGGGCCTGGGACCGAGCTCGCAGCACTGGAGCCTCTCGGGGCCGATGGAGAGCTCCTGGCTGTGCTTGATCATGCCCCAGGCCTGGTCGTTGTTGACCACGCACACCACCGGGATGCAGTGCCTGACCATGGTGTCGAACTCCATGGAGTTGAACCCGAAGGAGCCGTCTCCGTTCAAGAGGATGACCTTCTTGCCCGGCCTGGCGAGCTTGGCCGCCATGGCAAAGGGTATGCCCGTGCCCAGGCACCCGAACAGACCCGCCGAGGTGCCGAGGACGCCGGCCTTCTCTCTCGACCTGAAGCCCACCAGCCCGAAGTAGGGGGTGTCGCCGCCGTCCACGACGTAGATGGTATCCTCTCCCGCGAACTCCTGTATCCGGGCCACGAGCCGGATGGGATGGATGGGGCTCGAGGGCGACTCCCTGAGCTTGAGCTCCGGATCGATGAAGGCCCTGCTCGCTGCCCTGAGGGTTTTGACCCACTCGGCATGGTCGCCGCGGTCTACGAAAGGAAGCAGCCCGCCGAGGACCGAGGCGGCGTCCCCGGCGAGCCCCACGTCGGCCGCACGGTTCCGGTCGAGCTCGTGCGGGTCGATGTCGATGCGAATTACCTTGGTGCCGGGCGGGATGATGGCCCCGGACTGCAGCAGCCAGTTGAACCTGATGCCCACGGCCACGATCACGTCGGCCTGGGTTATCCCCAGCTGGATGCCCACGTTGCCGATATCCCACAGGGACAGGGGGTGGCTGTCCGGCAGCTCTCCCCTGCCGTAGTTCATGAGCATGAACGGCATGCCGGTCCTGTCGATGAACTGGCCGAGCTCAGCTGCGCAGCAGCTTAAGCCCACCCCGCTGCCGCCGAGCAGCAGGGGCTTCTTCGCGCGGTTGATGATATCGGCCGCGCGTTTGAGCTGGGCGTCATCCGGGTGCATGGTGTATTTCCTGCCGATCCTCTCCGGCATGGGGGCCTGCTCGACAGGGATCCTGCGGTTCAGGATGTCCGGCGGCAGCTCAAGGAAGACCGGGCCGGGCCTGCCTTCGACCGCGTACCGGAAGGCGGTGCTCAAGTACTCGGGGATGCGCTTCGTCTCGTAGCAGGTGGCGGCCCATTTGGTGATGGGTTTCACCACGTCGATCTGGTTCATCTCCTGGAGCGCACCCTTGAGGTCGTCCCTGAGCGGGTGCTTGCCGCAGAGCACCACCAGGGGTGCATTGTCCAGATAGGCGTTCGCGATGCCGGTGATCGCGTTGGTGAAGCCGGGGCCGGCCGTGACCAGGCACACGCCGGGCCTGCCGGTATATATCGACCAGGCTTCGGCCATCATGGCCGCGGCCTGCTCGTGTCGCACGTCGATGGTGCGGATCCTGTACTCGGTAAAACTGTCGAGGATGGCCTCGATGTGGCCGCCCGAAAGACAGAAGACCGTATCGACCTGCTCTTTTTCCCGCAGGTATTTCCCAACCAGGTGACCTCCGAGTATCTCCTTCATCGTCCTCCTCCTTGTCAGGGCCGCGCGGCGGGCGCTCTCAAGAGAAAGGCTCCCCCGTACGGCAATCCGCTTACATGGTGAGTTTCACCGCCTCGTTGAACCACTGGATGTAGTAGGTCATCCCCTCGGCCTTGAGCTTTCCCTCTGCCGCCGCCTTGAACGAGGCCTCGTCGGTGCCCTTGAGCATGACCTCGAAGGCGGTGCCGGGGTCTGACCACACCAGGGCCGCGTCACAGGCATGGTTTGCACCGTTTTGCGACGAAACCTTGCCCCTGTCGAAGACAAAGAGCCTGCCCCAGCGGTTGTTGGCTGTCTTGATGAGGATCCTGAGCCTGACTGTGCCGATGTAATTTCTGAACTTCTTGTTCGTCCTCGCGGCCAGCTTCAGCTTCAGGGAAAGCAGGTAGAGAAGCAGTGAAAGTTTCATGGTACCCCCCTTACAATTTATAGGTCCCGAGAACCCAGGCCCGGATTTGGTCCATGGCCTCGGGATAGGAGATCACCGTCTTCCAGCCCAGCTCGGTACGGGCCAGGGTGGTGTCCACATCGTTGTTTCTGCCCGTGATTTCTACGGCCATGCGGGAGACCGGCGGCCTGATCTTGAGCGGCGTGCATACGAGGTCCATGGCCGCGCCGGCGAACCTCGCCAGGCCGTAGGGGATGCTCCCCACCGGCTTCTTGCCGATGATGGCTCCCAGGTCTGTGATATAGCGCTTCCAGGTGACGTCCCAGTCGTCCCTCAGGTGGTAGGTCTTGCCCGGGCCCTTGTCCGAAACGGCGGCGCGGATGATGCCGTCGACCAGGTTGTCCACGTAGACGAGACTCGCGCTGTGCCTGCCGCCGTCGATGAGCGGCATGGGCATGGTGAGCATCTTCTCCACGATGTCTTTAACCCAGACGCTTCCCGGGCCCGTGACATTGGCCGGCCGTACGATGGTTGCGGAGAAAACGCCCGCGTCGTGGAAGGCTGCCACGAGTCTCTCGGCATCGAGCTTGGCGTCGTTGTAGGGGATACCGGACCTGAAGGCGTGATCGCTCTCTTTGAGGCCCTTCATGTGCCTGCCGAACCCCAGGGCCGCGATGGAGCTCACATAGAGAAATCTCGGCGCCCGGCCCGCCGACTCTGCAGCGAGGTTGGCCGTGGCCTCGAAGATGGCCCGGGAGAACTCCTCCCGCGCGCCCCAGTCGGTAACCCGGCCAGCGAGATGAAACACCGTGTCGACGCCGTCGCAGAGGCCCTTGAGGCCCCGCCTGTCCAGCAGGTCCCCGCGCCGGATCTCGGCGCCGGTCTCGAGGAGCGCTCCCGCATCTTCACCCGGAAGCGCAAGCGCCCTGACCTGGTGGCCCTGCCTGGCGAGCTCCCTGCACAAGACCCTCCCGATGAAACCGGTTGCACCGGTTACCAGAGCCTTCATAACCCCTCCCAGGCAAATGACAATATCTCAACATGAGCTGCTGCTCATATTCATTCCCATGAACTGAATCGGGCAGGCTTGTCAAGACTAATGTGAGCAATGGCTCGTATTTTTGTTGACATAGCTACCTCCGGGTATTAGTTCACTACCGTGTAGCCGGGATCGCAAGGGCCGGGTCCGGCCGAGATGCCGACCACCGGGAGACCGACCATGACGCGCGTGCGCATTCCCAAGCAGAAGAGGAGCATCGAGCGGAGACAGAAGGTCAAGCAGGCCGCGCTGGAGCTGTTTGCGCACAAGGGCGTCAACGGGACGAGCTCCAACGAGATCGCCAGGCAGGCCGGGGTATCGATCGGCACCTTCTACAGCTACTTCGAGAACAAGCGCTCGCTCTTCCTCGAGATCCTCAAGGATCACCTCAAGACTTTTGTCACCGACATCTACGCCCTCGAGGTCGACGAGACCGTTCCCATCCGGGAGAACGTCCGCGAGCACATCCGAAAGGCCTTTACCGTGTTCGACCGGCATCCGCAGTTCCACCGTGAGGCGCTCGTGCTCAAGTTCTCCGACAGCGGGGTGAAGAGGCTCTTCGACGAGGTCGAGCATGAACAGCTCGTCATCCTGAGCAGACTCATCCGCCCCTACTGCCGGAACAGGAGCCCCGAGCAGCTCATGGAGGTATCGAAGGTCATCCACGCCGCGGTGGAAAACGCGGCCCACAGCGTGAAGTTCCTCGATTCTCCCCTGGACCGGGGCCGCCTGGTGGACGAGCTCACCGAGATGATCACCCACTATGTGAGCAGCCTGTAAAGCCCCGGCGAAAAATTTTTAAGCGGGATCCTGCCCCGACTGCTGCAGGGATGTCGCCCGGCTGCCGCGACCTTAAGGGCTATTTAAATTCCTCGAATATATCGGGCAAAAACTCCGCGAGATGGTTATATTCCGTGGCGCAGTGGTACCCCATGGCCTTGGCCATGTATTCGTATATCATCAGCTTGCGCAGGCAATAGCTGGGAAGTACTTTCCCGATCCAGAAGCGGCTCCTGAGCTCCAGCCCCGTATCTGTCCTCCGGAACAGGTGTACCATGTAGGTATGCTCGACGGTAAACCCGAAGATCCTGTCCCCGACGATTCCGCAGATGGCCGCCTCGATGCCCGCCTCGTCGAACCTCGAGGTATCGAACCCGAAATCCTCGGGCGGAACGAACCGGATGGACAGCCACCTGATCCCGAACCCGACGTCTTCGACCGGGTACTGCGGGTTGTTGAGGTACCGCTCCTGGTAGCTCAGCGATGCATCGTTCATCCGCTGCTCGTCACGGACACCGATCGCGAAGTGTTCGCCCGGGCACCAGATCTTGTAGCGGATATCCTCGAGAGCATGCCACCAGAACCACCAGTGGATCATCTCGCCGGTTGCCCCGGGAAAGTCGGTCCGCACCGCCACAAAACCCGTCCGGTCGGGATTGAGGCAATACCCGTTTTCCACGTCCAGGTATCCGGGTTCGAGCAGGTCGTTTATTGCTTCGAATCTCAAGGCCTTCTCGGGCGATATCGGGCCTGGGGAGAGCCCGGCTTCCACCTCTTCCGGAATAGGCGCAAAACTCGTATCATGGTAGCGTGCTTCCGGCATGGCCCGTTCCTTGGACGTGAGCCCGGACAGGCACGCAAGGCAATGCACGGGCCCGAGGCAGAGAAACACCATCGTAAGCAGGGATGCGAAACAATCCTTCCCGATCACAAGACCGAGTCTTCCCATGAGCATGACCTCCTCGCCATGAAAATAGCATGAGTTCACATATAAACCCTGCCCGAGCCTTGTCAATATGGGGAGAACCGATCCTCCTTTCCAGGATCGGTCACGCCCATCTCTTGGTTGACTCCGGGCATTTTACCCTCGGGTGAACTGCGGGGTGCTCTTTTAGGGTATGGCCTTAAAGGAGGGCTAAAGGCAAAGCCCGATCGATCAGATCGTCCAGCTCGGCCGCCCGGCCTTCCACTCGGCCACGGTTTCGGCCGTCCATTCGCCGAGCCCCCGTGCCATGTAGAACCGGGGAAAGAGCAGATCGTCATCCGCAAAGACGACCCCCTCCTCGAGGGCGGCTTTTCCCAGTTTTGTTCCGGGATATATCCGGACGCCGCAGGAGATTTTCATTGCCTCGAGCCCCAGCGACTCGGCAAAGGCGAGGCTCTCGAGTACGGTCAGTCTGGTCTCTCCCGGGCCGCCCAGCAGGAGGAAGCCCATCCGCCTGATCCCGGCGCACTTGAGCATTTCCGAATCGGCGCGGACATCGCGTGCGCGAAACTTCTTGTTCATGCTCTTGAGGATGCGGTCACAGCCGCTCTCGAATCCCAGGCTCACCTCGATGCAGCCCGCCTGTGCCAGGAGATGGACGAGTTCCTCGTCGAGCCCGCCCGGGTAGAGGATGCACCGCCAGGATATCTCCAGGCCTCGCCGGATGTAGTAGCTAAGACTTGATCTGACAGTTGGTCTCCTTTCTGAAGTTCTGTCTGGTCAGATCTAAGCTGTCAGATGGTCATCGGTGAGAATACCATCGACATGTCCCTCATCCATATAACCGATACA
>JBASVF010000205.1:0-2437 GCA_049275795.1 Desulfomonilia bacterium | reverse complement strand
GTCGGCCCCTGGCCGGGCTTGCGCTGACCACGGACACCTCGGTTCTCACCGCGGTGGGCAACGACTTCAACTTCGAGGAGATCTTTTCCAAGCAGGTAAGGGCCCTGGGCAGGGCAGGGGACGTGCTCGTGGGAATCTCCACGAGCGGCGGCTCGAGGAATGTCATCCGCGCGCTCATGGAGGCCGGATCGATGGGCATTGCCAGGATAGCGCTCATCGGCGAGGGCGGGGCAATGCGGGACCACGCGGAGACAGTCATCGCGGTTCCTTCCCGGAACACGCCCAGGGTGCAGGAGGTCCACATCCTCGTGGGGCACATCCTCTGCGAGCTGGTCGAGAACGAATTCACGCACATCGTTTGACATACTCGATCATCGATACTACTATAGATTCTACGTAAGGGGGCGTAATGGGTTCGACGGGGGCAGTTGAGGTACCAGGAGCATGCCGAGGTCTGCTACCTCGTAAAACAGGCAGAAAACCAATAAGTGCCGACGATTATTCTTACGCACTGGCTGCCTAAGAGCGGCCACGTCCTGCGCGGGCCTGCCCATTGACCTGCGTACGGGCGTCAAATGAGAATGGGCAAACCTGGCGGTCAGAGCCCCTCGGGCCGGCAGGGAACCAAAGGGGGGTCGGGACGTGCAGAGCCTGTCTGTGGGCCGGGCGCGTCTGGGTTTGAATACACAGACTAAGCATGTAGCAGCCTTGTGCTGAAGGCCTTCGGACGGGGGTTCGATTCCCCCCGCCTCCACCATTTAGAAAAGACAAACCCGTCTCTCTGGGGTCATTCTCCGGGGTGACGGGTTTTCTTTTTCCCCTTGTTTCTAAAGGGTTTGCGCCTGTTTCACATCCTTCCAAATCACCCCTCCGCACCATCGATTTTCCCCATCCTCCAGCCTTTCTTTCTCTGTTTGGCCCCTGATTCTCTGTTTTCTCCGGACCAAGTCCGAAGCTCGTCCGGAAAGCTACATCCTTGATTGATATGAGTTTGCGGCTGATTGCCATTTTGGGCGGTTGTCTTAGGTCATCGTTCGATGCCGCAACCGGACGATTTTTTCGAAATCACCCGCTTCGGCCATGAAAAGAAGCGTGGTCAACTCCGGTTTCCTGCCCCCGAAGAAGAAAAGCCGACGCTGATGGTCGGCTCTCTGGGGTGGTCTCCGGTCCGGTCGTCAGTCGGTGGCGAAGCCGAACTGGCTGCGCTGCTCGGCCCAGTCCTCGGGGAAGGTCTGGGTCAGCTTGGCTAGCGAGAGCCCGTTGGGTTCCTCGCCGTTGATCAGGGCTTCGACAATGTCGGGGGCCAGGGTCGTCAGTTTGAGGATGCGGGCCACATACGAGCCATCGACGTCAAGGGTACGGGCAAGCTCGCTGATGGACTTGATCTGGCCGGATTCGAGGATGTCGGCCCAGGAAAAGCCCCTTGCCAGCGCCTGGAGGATGGCGGACTGCACCGGTTCCTGCGCTCCGGTGATTTCTCCATCGAGGGCCTGGGGAGCGATGACCGTCTTGCGGCCGCGCATGCGCCGGATCAGCATCGGGATGTGGATCTGCAGGTTGCCGTTGTCGGCTACGGTAATGGTCGGCTTCATTTTCATCGGTTTGCCCTCCGTTCAGTGACTTCGCATGCCAGACCGACCAGCTCGGCGATGAGCGTTGTCAGTCCGTTGGTGCGCAGCTCCATGTCGATTCCGGTCTCGCGGATTTCGACCTTATCCACCAGGAGGCGGATGAGCCGGTTTCGCTCCACCGGGAAAAGGTCTTCCCAGAAGCCTTCGACATTTTGGAAGGCCTCCGAAACGTCCTGTTCCGTGATGTTGTTGCCCCGGTAGGCTCTGCATCGCTCGCTCACGTGCGTCAGTTGTTTCGAGAGCTCGACCGCCTGGCGGTTGACGGTCGTCAGCATCTCTGCCTTGCCCGGCTGATCGCTGCCGGGCTTCATCAGTTCGAGTGCCTGCTCCCGCGCCTGCGACAGCTCCATCTCGAGTTGGGCTTTCTGCTTGAACAGCCGCTCCCGCTCCACCTGCTCGATGTCCCGGGCCGCGAAGTAGGTTTTGGCCACCAGCGTCGGTGTGCGGAACACCGCGCTCAACTGCTCGACCACGGCCTGCTCGATGTCCCCGGCGGGAATCCGTTTGAGCGGACACCGGCTCACGGTCCGCTTGCTGTCCTTCTGGCAGATGTAATAGGTGTAGTGGCGGCCGTTCTTGCGGGCGTAGGTCGGTCCCATCGCGCATCCGCAGTGGCCGCAGCGGATGACGCCTTTCAGTGGGGCGACCATTTTGGTTCTGGCCATCGAAACCTTGACCGGTTTGTTGTCCTCCAGGATGGCCTGAACCTTGTCCCAGGTCGCCCGGTCGATGATCCCTTCGTGCTCGCCGGGGTAGCTGCGATCCTTGTGGGCGATCTCGCCGATATAGATCCGGTTGTTGAGCAG
>JBASVF010000204.1:0-9579 GCA_049275795.1 Desulfomonilia bacterium | reverse complement strand
GATTTCTGGGCGCCCTGGTGCGGGGCCTGCAGCATGGTCACACCGGCGCTCGAACGCCTCGCCAGAGAGTTCTCGGGACGGATCAAGATAGCCAAGCTCAACGTGGACGAGAATCCGGTGACCTCTTCACGATTCGGCATTCGCTCCATCCCGAGCCTGCTGTTCTTCAAGAACGGGACCCTGGTCAATACCGTCACCGGCGCCCTGCCCATCGACGAACTCAAGAGGCACATCCAGGCGGTCCTTTGATGACAGAGCCGCACATGACTTCTTGACGCCGCATGCCGGGCCGCATGTGCGGAATATCTGGAGTGATGCATTCCTCGAGGCCCGGCCTGCGGATGATCCTACAATCCAGGGGGCGGGTTTGCGGCACATATTGCATCTTGCATGGGGCGGCAATCCATGCCTAATATGCGCCCGTGATCATTCACGATGAAACAGCAGGGGAGGGCAGGGGGCATCTCTCGCCCGATTACCTTTTCACCGATATCCGGGCCGGGTTCAGCGGCCCTGCCGGTCTGTGTCGTTCCGGCATTCGCGCCCGAGATCTCGTGCCATGAATACCCAGGGCTCCTCGGGCGGTGCGGGCGGCGGTGTTGCACTCCGCCTTCTGAGCTACAATGTTCAGGTCGGCATAGCGGCAAAAGGTTTTCGCGATTACCTGCTCAGCGGGTGGAAGCACATCCTTCCGAGCTCCCGGAGGCTTGACAACCTCCACAGGATAGCCCGGATGATCAGCGGCTTCGATATCGTGGGGCTCCAGGAGATCGATGGAGGGTCGCTCAGGAGCGGCTACATCAATCATGCTGATTACCTGGCGCGCGAGGCCGGATTTCCCCACTGGTTCGACAAGACGAACCGGAAACTGTGGAAGGTGGCCAGGCACAGCATGGGAATACTCAGCAGATATGCGCCCAACCGCATCGAAAGCCATGTGCTCCCCGCCCGTCTGCCCGGCAGGGGCGCCCTTGCCGTGAGCTTCGGAAACCCGGAAGATCCCCTGGTGCTGATCATGGCGCATCTATCGCTGGGCAGGAAAGCACGCCGCGATCAGATGGAGTACCTAAGCGCTATCATGAGCGGATACGACAATGTCATCCTCATGGGTGATCTCAATTGCAGTGCGCAGAGCAGGGAGATGTCCCGGTTCCTGAGCCAGACCGGGCTTTGTATGCCATACTCCGATTTGCAGACCTATCCCAGCTGGAACCCCAGGAGACACCTGGACCATATCCTGGTATCTCCCGGCATCAGGGTCCATGAGGTCAAGGTGCTCAAGTGCCCCTTCTCCGATCATCTTCCCATGACCATGGAGGTTACCGTACCCCGGAATGTCCTCATGTGCCCCGGCCGCGAATGGCTGAATGAAGCTGCCGCATGAAAGCGTCCCGGGGCGGCGTGCCCTGGCCGGGGATCTCTTGTGGTCGGTCAATGCTCATGTGATCATTCGTTCACCGGTATGTCCGACCCTGTCCGGGCGAGGAAAGAACAGGACATATATCTGCAGGAAATAAGGTAGCATGCCCGCACCTGCCCGGGGGAGGATTTCATCCCCTGACGGGCGGCTGTGCCGATGCCTGACAAGGACCGCCAAGGCCCTGGCGTCTCTCGTCTCCGAACGGGCGGCTGTGCCGGAACACCAGGCAGCAGAACGAAGGCCGGGGCCGTTTCATCCCCGGATGGGCTGCTGTGCCACCGAAGCCGAGCGCCCGAACGCCGAGAAGGGCGTTTCGTCCCCTGAAGAGCGGCTGTGCCGCAACCCCGTGATGCTGCACCGGAAGCCCTGGTATTTTCTCCCCGGACCGGCGGCAGTGCCGATCACCCGGGTGATTCCAATTCCTGTCTCGGCGCATATCATCCTCAAACCGGCGGCAGCGTCTCCTTTGTGGCAACAGCCGGGAAAGGATGAACCCCCCCAATGAGCGCCTCCCGTCCCCCCAGTCCATGCCCTCGAGGTACCCGAACGGCCGTGGCAGTCTCTGCATTTCAGAGTATCATTCCATGGGTGTACTCCAGGTATTGCAGCAATACATGGAACCGCTGGTGATCCTTCTGCCTCTTAGGCAGATCCTGTTGCATTATCAAGTCCTCAAGTTTCTTGACTTCGGAGTATATTTAGAGCATATACGTTCATGCAATTAAGTGTGAAATCGTGCTGTTGGCCTATTCGTTCCATGGCGGCTGCGGCTGTTGTTGAGGGAAACGGCGATTCCTCAGGCGGAAACCCTTCGCAGGGGGCGACGTCTCCTGTTGCAGCTCCAAGCCAATGGCTCGGAATTTGAGTTACGGGAGTGTGCAAGCTTCAGCAATGACTGGCAGGGATTGACCTGATCGATCCCTGGAGCTGTGCGCATGGATTTCCTTTCCATGGCCTGCCCCGTTGCATTTGCGGAAGATGCCATGCCGGCCTTAGCAGGATGTTTATTTTCAACAGGGAAAAGGAGGAGCTATGGACAGAGGGTACATGGGCAGGATCCTCACGGTAGACCTCTCAAGGGGGGAGTTCAGGGAAGAGGTTGTCCCGGACGAGGTATACGAGAAGCATCTCTCCGGGCTCGGGCTTGCAGCGTACCTGCTGTATGATCGGATACCCCGGGGGGCGGATCCGCTGGGTCCCGACAACGTGCTCGGATTCGTCTCCGGTCTGCTCACCGGCACCGGGAGCCTTTTTTCAGGAAGGTGGATGGTTGTCGGCAAATCGCCGCTCACCGGTACGTGGGGTGACGCCAACTGCGGAGGAACATTCTCACCCGCCATCAAGCGCTGCGGCTACGATGGGATCTTCTTTTCAGGCATCAGCGAAAAGCCGGTATACCTTTTCGTCGATGACCATGGACCGAGCCTCAGGGATGCCTCACACCTCTGGGGCAAGGACGCGGTCTTGACAGAGGAGCTGCTGCAGAAGGAGTACGGGCCCGGCGCCCGGATCGCCGTGATAGGACCTGCAGGAGAGAAGCTTTCGCTCATATCGGGCATCTGCAACGACAAGGGCAGGCTTGCGGCCCGCTCCGGCCTCGGCGCCGTCATGGGCTCGAAGAGGCTCAAGGCCGTGGTCCTTGCAGGAAAGAAACGGATCAGGCCTTTCGATCAGAAGGCCGTTCACAAGCTCAGCCGGTCATGCAACCGGTGGGTACAGTTCCAGATTCCGCTTGGCCCGGGCCTGGTTGCGGCCCTGCTGGGAACCATCCTGCGCATACTCCCCACGGCCATGGCCATGGACGGTTTGATCTACAAGACCATTCTCAGGCAGTGGGGCACCGGGGGAATGAACCAGACCTCTCCCGAGTGGGGAGACGCGCCCATCAAGAACTGGAAGGGGAGCAACGTCGACTGGTCCCTGAGGAAATCGAAATCAGCGGATCCCGACATTTTCAAGAAGTTAGAGCGCGTGAAGTATCACTGCTACTCGTGTCCCCTGGGATGCGGAGGGATATGTACCATTACGGGCAAGTACCCCGAGACGCACAAGCCCGAGTATGAATCCGTGCTGGCGCTCGGAGGCCTGTGCATGAACGAGGACACGGACAGCCTCTTCTACCTCAACGAGGTGCTCAACCGTGCGGGAATGGACACCATCTCGGCCGGGGCGACGGTAGCCTGGGCCATGGAGTGCTACGAGCACGGCATTCTCACGATAGAAGACACGGACGGTCTCGATCTGAGGTGGGGCAATACGAGCGCCATGGTTGCCCTGATCCACAAGATGATCGATCGCGACGGCATCGGAGATATCCTTGCAGACGGGTCCCGGAAGGCAGCCGAGCGGATCGGCCGCGGATCCGAGCGGTATACGGTGCACGCCGGGGGCCAGGAACCTGCCATGCACGATGGAAGGCAGGATCCTGGCTTCGCGGTCCACTACAGCGTGGAGCCCACTCCGGGCCGGCACACCATCGGCTCACAGCTCTACTACGAGATGTTCCAGCTCTGGAAAAAGGTGAAAGGCCTTCCCCGGAAGTGGCCCCTGCAGATCTACCACAAGAACAGCAAGTATCGGGCCACGAAGGATAAGGCACTGGAGGCGGCCGCCTGCAGCAAGTACATGAACGTGATCAACGGCTCGGGGGTATGCATGTTCGGCTCCTTCCTCGGGAGCACGAGGACCCCGATTTTCGACTGGCTCAACGCCGTCACGGGGTGGAATAAGCGCCCCGAGGAATACATGGAGATCGGGGAGCGGATCCAGACCCTCAAGCAGGCCTTCAACATCAAGCACGGTGTGGACCCAAGGGCCAACATGCTGAGCGGGCGCGCCCTGGGCACGCCGCCCCTGGCCCGGGGTGCGAACAAGGGTCGCACCGTCCCGATCGACAAAATGAAGGAGGACTACTGGAAGGAGTTCGGCTGGGATCCGGCCACGGGCAGGCCCACGGAAGAGACGCTTGCGAAATTTGCAATCACGCTGGAATAGCGGGGAGGAAACTCTGATGCCATATCTCATAACAGATGCGTGCACCGGCTGCGGGGCGTGCGTGAGACTATGCCCCACCCGCGCGATTGCCGGGGAGAAGAAAAAGGCCCATGTCATCGATAAGGCGCTCTGCATCGAGTGCGGAGCCTGTGGGAGAGTGTGCCCGAACTCGGCGATCAAAGACCCGGCGGCCAGGCTGTGCCGCATGGTCAAGCGCTCCCAGTGGAAAAAGCCGGTCTTCGATGCAGACTCGTGCATATCATGCGGCATGTGCATCGATGCATGCCCAGCGGATTGCCTCTCCTTCATGGAGCCTGGCGGAAAAAAGGACATCCATCCACGCCCCGGGCTCACGAATCCGAAGGCATGCCTGGGGTGCGGCTTCTGCGCGGACGAATGTCCCTCCGGATCGATAACCATGGCCGTACCCTCTGCCGAAGACGAGCAGGCGGCCAAGCCCGCCGGGAAAGTCAGCCAGGCAGCCTCGGGCTGAAGGGGTGCAGGGTGTCCTGTTTCTTAGGTTGAGCCGGATGAGCGCTCCGGCTCATCCGGCACGGCCGGCCTTGAGCGGGCTTCAGTACATGATTGCGGTCAGGAAGTAGTCGGCGACTAGGATGCTCACCGACGAGATGACTACCGAGCTGGTGGTCGATTTGCCGACTCCCTCGGCCCCTCCCGACGTTCCGAAACCCTTGTAGCAGCCCACCACGGAGAGAATCAGCCCGAAGCAGCCGGCCTTGACGAGACCGGTGAACAGGTCCTCGTAATCGACATATTCCACGATTCTCGCCATGAAGACCCCGGAGTCGATGCCGAGGAATTCCACCCCCACCAGGTAGGCGCCTGCGATGCCGATACTGTCAAAGAGCAGGGTGAGCAGGGGCATCATCATGATCGTGGCGAGGATGCGGGGCGTGACCAGGTACTGGAAGGGGTTGACCCCCATGACCGTCAGGGCGTCGATCTGCTCGGTGACGCGCATGGTCCCGAGCTCAGCGGTCATGGCCGAGCCGGCCCTGGCCGTGACCATGAGGGATGCGAGCACCGGCCCCAGCTCCCGGAGGAGACCCAGGGCCGTAGTGGAGCCCACCAGGGATTCCGCGCCGAACAGGCTGAACCCGTAGTGCGACTGCAGGGCGCCCACCATGCCCGTGAAGGTGCCGGTGAGCAGGACCACGGTCACGGAGCGTACGCCGATGAACTCCATCTGCTTGAAGAGCTGGCTGAAGAAGAACGGGGGCCGCACGAGCCAGAAGAGGAACCGCCAGCAGAATATGGCGAGGCTTCCGATCTCCTCGACCAGGCGGATGGCGGTGCTCCCGATATACTCGAAGAACCTCATGCGCCCTTCCAATCGATGCATTTCACCCGCTCCACCGCCTCGAGCCAGCCGCGGTACAGGGCATCCCGTCGGTTCGGGTCGATGGCAGGCGAAAAGCGCTTATCGGTCTTTCTCAAGCTCCTGATCTCCTCGCCCGGCCTCCAGAAGCCCGTGGCAATGCCGGCCAGGAAGGCGGCGCCCACGCCGGTTGATTCCACGTACTTCGAGCGGTCGATCGGGAAGCCGTTGATGTCGGCCTGGAACTGCATGAGAAAGTCGTTCAGGCTGGCCCCTCCGTCCACCCGGAGCTCTTTGAAGCTCCCGGCGGTCGAGTCTTCGAAGGCACTCACGAGGTCCCTGACCTGGTAGGCGATGCCCTCGAGGGCCGCCCTTACGATGTGGGCCTTGGCAGTGCCCCGGGTGAGGCCCAGGATCGCGCCACGGGCGTACATGTCCCAGTGGGGGGCCCCCAGTCCCGAGAAGGCCGGCACCATGTACACCCCTTCAGTATCCGGTACGCTCGATGCCAGCGCCGAGGTCTGGGATGCGTTCTCGATCAGTCCCAGGCTGTCCCTGAGCCACTGGATCACGGCCCCGGCAACGAAGATTGATCCTTCCAGCGCATAGCAGGGGCCGCCCCGTTCGTCGCAGGCAAGGGTCAGGATGAGTCCGCCTTTCGGCTCGATCCTCTCGGCGCCGGTGTTGAGCAGGAGGAAGCACCCGGTACCGTAGGTGTTCTTGGCCTCACCCTTTTCAAAGCAACCCTGGCCGAAGAGCGCGGCCTGCTGGTCGCCTGCGATGCCGGCAATGGGAATCTCACGGCCGAGCAGGGCCTTGTCGGTCGAGCCCACGACCCCAGAGGAGCTCACGACTTCGGGCAGGATCTCGGAAGGGATGTCCAGCAGCTCGAGGAGCTCGGGGTCCCACCTCTTGCCGTGGATGTTGTACAGGAGCGTTCTCGACGCGTTCGTGTGGTCCGTTGCATGGACCCTGCCGCCGGTGAGCCTGGCGATGAGCCAGGAGTCGATCGTGCCGAAGGCGATCTCGCCGGTCCGGGCCCTCGCCCTGAGCCCGGGGACGTTGTCCAGGAGCCACTTGATCTTGGTCCCGGAAAAGTAGGCGTCGATGACCAGGCCGGTCCTCTCCTGGAACAGGGGGCCCAAACCCCTGCTCTTGAGCTCGTCGCAGATAGATGCGCTTCGCCGGCACTGCCATACGATGGCGTTGTGCACAGGCTTGAGGGTCTTCTTATCCCACAAGACCGTGGTTTCACGCTGGTTCGTGATGCCGATGCCCGCGATGTCCTGGGGCCCGACGCCGGCTCTGTTCAAGGCCTGTTCCATCATCGAGCGCGTCGTGCTCCAGATCACCTCGGGATCGTGCTCGACCCAGCCCGCCTTGGGGTAGATCTGGGGAAACTCAGTATACGCCATGGACACTACATCTCCGGATCGGTCCAGGATCATGACCCGGGTTCCCGTGGTTCCCTGGTCAATTGCCATGATATACCTGCTCATGGGTTTCCCTCCTCACGGCCCGGCTGCAAGGTGATACCGAAGCCTTTCAGATCATTGTAGAGCTCTGACAGCGGGAGCCCGATTACATTGGTGTACGACCCCTCGATCCCGCTGATGAAGATCGACGCGATGCCCTGGAGCCCGTAAGACCCTGCCTTGTCCATAGGCTCCCTGGTCGAAACGTACCAGGAGATCTCTTCCTCGCTCATGTCCTGGAACCGGACCAGGGTCCTCACGGCCCTGCCCGCGCTCCGGCTGCCGTAAATGATCGCGTATCCGGTGTAAACCTCGTGAGTGGCGCCTTTCAGGAGTCGGAGGTGCTCCCGCGCCTCTTCCTCGTCGGCCGGCTTTCCCAGGATCTTCCCGTGTGCCACCACGATGGTGTCGGCCGAGATGACCAATGCCCCGGGCATGAGCAAGGAAATGCTCAGGGCCTTCTCCCTGCTGATGCGCAAGCAGAAATCGGCTGGCGCCTCTCCCGCGCGGATCGATTCATCCACCTCGGGAACTGCTATTCTGAAGGAGAGCCCCAGCCGCTGGAGGAGCTCCCTTCTCCGGGGCGAGGCCGATGCGAGTACGATCTGCATGCTTGGGACACACTAATGCAAATAAGAAAGATCTGTCAACTCGGGGAGTTTGAAGGATCAGGTACGTTCGTTCATGAAGCGGGGGCCGGTAACGCCCTTCTGGCGGTAGCCGGCGAGGGATGCTCGGTTTTTTCTCAGCCTGCCCAGGGTCGCCAGGATCTCCTGTGATCCTGTTTCGAGCTCTTTGATGAGCGCCGCCTGGCGGTCCCTGATCTCCGCGACCAGGTCGAGGCATCTCCTGTCGAGCCGGTCCGGTCCAGTCTCTGAAAGTATCCCGTTCAGCCTGGCCTGGATCGCGGCGGAATCCCTGACGAGCTTCTCGAGCACCTTGAGCGTGCCCTCGGACAGGGATTTCTCCTGCTCGCCCAAGAGAGAACGCCAGCGTTCGAGGAGTGTCAGGATGGCTTCTTTATGATCTTTTCCCATGAGCCTCTGAGGGTCTGCAGGTGTTTGATCACCTCGTCGATTGCTTCGATGTCGCTATGCATATCGGCGTCTATTATGCGCCGCACCATGTAGTTGTAGAGAGACTCCAGATTATAGGCGATCTCACCGGCATCGAAATTGAGGCTGTTGATGAGTTCCCAGAGAATGTTCTGAGCTTTGCCCAGATTCCTGGCCCGGGCCTGAGGGTCGTTGTCCTGGAAGGCCTTTCTCGCTCTCTTCAGGAAGTCTATGGCGCCGTCATAGCACATCAGGATAAGACTTCCCTGGTCAGCGGTCAGTATCTGGGTTCTCCTGTATGCCTCATAGCCAATGGTGTTGATTCCCATTCATCCCCCCCCCGGAGTAGATGCTACCTTGCGTTATCGGACCGCAGATCTCTTTTCTTGAGACGAGTTTTTGTGGATCAAAGACCAGAGCCGGTCCTGCCTGAAGAACGGTTCGTGATCCCTCCGGGCCCCTGGACCGGGTATGCAAAGAGTGAAGGACGTGTGCCAGGCAGGGCCGGGGGTAGGCTTGAACCCGCTGGGCTCCTGGAGACGAAAAGGCTTTGTGCGGGGCCGGATCGGGCGAAAAACCGGGATGCCGCGTCCAGGTGCTGAAACCCTCAAGACGCCGGGCTATTCCGGGGTGACGGGACCCGGGACGGCCGGGACTGTCGGCCATCCGGCTCTCCATGACAGTGTGCGGGTGTTTCCTAGAGAGCCTCCAGCACTTGCCGGATCCTCTTCGTTCCCTCGATGATGTTTTGCTCCGAGGTCGCGAACGAGAACCGGATATGGTCCGGTGCATAGAATCCCTCTCCCGGGACGACCGCCACGAGGGCTTCCTTGAGGAGGTACTCGGCCAGGCCGGATGCGCTGCCGAACCGGTCGAGATATGCCCTCACTGAAGGGAAGGAGTAGAAAGACCCCTTGGGAGGGGTGATCTCGAATCCGGGGATCTCCCTGAGCTTCGATACGATGAGGTCCCTGCGCCTCTCGAACATCTTCCTCCGCTCTTCCACGGATGACTGATCGCCGGTGAGCGAGGCAATGGCGCCATCCTGTGCGAAGCTGGTTGCGTTCGAGGTGCTCTGGCTCTGGAGCCTGCTCATTGCCTTGATGACGTCCCTGTCTCCGATGCAATACCCGATTCTCCAGCCCGTCATGGCGTAGGTCTTCGAAGAGCCGTCCACGATGAAGGTTCGGCTCGCCACCTCGGGGGAGATGGTGGCGATGGAAAAGAACTCGGTGCCGTCGAAGAGGATCTTGCGATAGATGTCGTCGGAAATGATGGCGATGTCGTGCTCCACGC
>JBASVF010000203.1:0-11882 GCA_049275795.1 Desulfomonilia bacterium | reverse complement strand
GAGCTCGGAGTAGTGCCTCCCCTTCATGAACTGCACGATCGTGACCTTGAGTCCCCGGCCCGCTGCCCGGAGCGCCAGCCCCAGGGCTGCCGTGGTTTTGCCCTTGCCGTCGCCGGTATAGATCTGAACGTATCCCGGGCCGATATCGCTCCCGGTATCGCTTGCAGTCATTGCCCTCGTGCCCCTTCTCATCCGCGCTCACCAAGGAGGCGCCCCATACCGGCGGGGCCCATATGCCTGCGCTCCCCGCCCGTCAGGCGCTTCAGCGAGGCAAGACTCACATGTTCCGCCGGTACCTGCCTCCCACCTCGTAGAGGGCGCGCGTGATCTGGCCCAGGCTCGCGACCCTGACCGTGCTCATGAGCTCGGCAAAGATGTTGCCACCCTCGAGGGCGACCTTCTTGAGGTTCTCGAGCGCCCTGGGGGCCTCTTTTGCATGCCGTGCCTGGAACTTCCGGAGGTTTTCGAGCTGTGAGCGCTTCTCTTCCGGTGTCGCCCTGGTGAGCGGGATGCACCCGCCCGGCATGTCCTCGCCGGAGGCATCCGGGTTCTCGAAGGTGTTGATCCCGATGATGGGCAGCCTGCCGGTGTGCTTGAGCTCCTCGTAGTAGAGCGACTCCTCCTGAATCCTCGAGCGCTGGTACTGCATCTCCATAGCGCCCAGCACGCCCCTGCGGTCGCTGATGCGCTCGAACTCCTTCAGCACGGCCTCTTCCACAGCATCGGTGAGCCACTCGAGAAAGAACGAGCCCTGGATCTTGTTTTCGTTGATCGAGGGTCCGAACTCCCGGTTGATGATGAGCTGGATGGCCATGGCTCGGCGCACCGACTCCTCGGTGGGTGTGGTGATGGCCTCGTCATAGGAGTTGGTGTGCAGGGAATTGCAGTTGTCCTCCAGGGCCGTGAGCGCTTGCAGGGTGGTGCGGATGTCGTTGAACTGGATCTCCATGCTGTGGAGCGACCTGCCCGAGGTCTGGATGTGGTACTTGAGCCGCTGCGAGAGCTCGCCGGCCCCGTAGAGGTCCCTCATGGCCACGGCCCAGATCCTCCTGGCCACCCTGCCGATCACGCTATACTCGGGATCCATGCCGCTGCTGAAGAAGAACGAGAAGTTGCCCGCGAAATCGTCGATCTTCATGCCGCGGGAGAGGTAGTACTCCACGTAGGTAAAGCCATTGGCCAGGGTGAAGGCCAGCTGGCTGATCGGGTTGGCTCCCGCCTCTGCGATGTGGTAGCCGCTGATGCTCACCGAGTAGAAGTTCTGGACCTGGTTCTCGATGAAGAACTCCTGGATGTCGCCCATCATCTTCAAGGCGAATTCGGTGGAGAAGATGCAGGTGTTCTGCCCCTGGTCTTCCTTGAGGATGTCGGCCTGGACCGTGCCGCGCACGGTGCGGAACACCCGCGTGCGGATCTCTTCCATCTCGTCCGCCTTCGGTGCCCTGCCGTGCTCTTTCCTGAATGCTTCCACCTGCTGGTCGATGGCCGTGTTGAAGAACATGGCCGTCATGATGGGCGCCGGCCCGTTGATGGTCATGGACACGCTCGTGGAGGGAGAACAGAGGTCGAAGCCCGCGTAGAGCTTCTTCATGTCGTCCAGGGTGCAAACGCTTACCCCGCTTTCGCCGATCTTGCCGAAGATGTCAGGCTCTTCGTGGGGGTCCTCCCCATAGAGGGTTACGCTGTCGAAGGCCGTGCTCAGCCGCTTGGCCTCGTCGTTCCTGCACAGGTAGTGGAACCGCCGGTTGGTCCGCTCCGGGGAACCCTCTCCGGCGAACTGCCGCTTGGGTTCTTCCCACCGGCGCTTGAAGGGGAAGACGCCGGATGTGTAGGGGAACGCACCCGGGAGGTTCTCCTTCTTGAGCCATACGTACAAGTCGCCCGGGTCGCTGAAGGTGGGCAGGGCGATCCGGGGTATGTCTAGGCCCGAGAGCGACTCCTGGCAGAGCGGCACTTCGATTTCCTTGCCCCGGACCGTGTAGGAGTAGGTCTTTCCGAGATACCTCTTTCTCTGCTTCTCCCAGCCCTCAAGGAGCTCCAACTCCTCTGCAGGCACCTTGCCCTTGAGTCCTTTAAGCCTGCTCTTCAGCGCGGACTGGATGGCAGGGTCGTTCTCCTCGGCGGCGAGCTCGCGCAGGGAGCGCATCTTCCGGATGAGGCTTCCCGTATCCCGGGCCTTCTGATGGTATCGTCTCACCGCGTCCGCAATCTCCCGCAGGTAGTGGGCCCTGTTCGAGGGTACGATCGTGCGGTGAGGTTCATGGGCCTCGTTCTGCCTTTCCGGGGGTATGCTCCAATCCACGAGGCCTTTTGCCACGAGCATACCCACCATGCGCGAGAACACCCGGTTGACGCCGGGATCGTTGAAGCGGTTGGCGATCGTGCCGTACACCGGCACCTGCTCGGGGTCGGCTCCAAAGAGGCCGTGGTTGCGCATGTACTGCTTCCTCACCTGGTTGAGGGCGTCCCGGGCCTTTTCGTCTTCGAATTTGTTGACGATCACCATGTCGGCGAAATCGAGCATGTCGATCTTTTCGAGCTGAGAGGGGGCCCCGAACTCGGAAGTCATGACATAGAGCGACAGGTCGCTGATGGCCGAAACCGCGGCATCACCCTGCCCGATCCCGCTCGTCTCGACGAACAGGAGATCGAACCCTGTGGCCTTGAGGATGGCAATGGCGTCCCGGACGGCCTCCGAGAGCTCATTGCGCGATCCCCGCGTGGCCATGGACCTCATGAACACGCGGCTGCCGTCGATATGGTTCATCCGGATCCTGTCGCCCAGGAGTGCTCCCCCGCTCCGTGACCGCGAAGGATCCACCGAGACGATGGCGATGGACCGCTCCGGGTAATGGTTGAGGAAACGCCTGACCAGCTCGTCGGTGAGTGAGCTCTTCCCCGCCCCGCCGGTGCCCGTGATGCCCACTACCGGGGCCTTTGATTTGCAATCCGCCAGGGCGTTACGGATAATCTCGTAGCCGCAGTCGATTCCCAGGAGGCTCCGCTCGGCCAGGTTGATGATCCTTCCGATGAGGGCGTGGTCCTGCCGGTCGATCCCGTTGAAGCCCGTTCCGACGTCCGGGAACTCCACGGTCCTGGCCTGCTCGATCATGAAGTCGATCATTCCCTTGAGCCCCATGGCCTTGCCGTCCTCGGGTGAGAAGATCCTGTCCACCCCATAGGCATGGAGTTCCGTGATCTCCTCCGGCACGATTACCCCGCCGCCTCCGCCGAATACCTTCACGTACCCGCAGCCCTTCTCCCTGAGGAGATCGATGAGGTACTTGAAGAACTCCAGGTGCCCGCCCTGGTACGAGCTCACGGCAATGGCATGGGCCCCCTCCTGGATCGCCGCGCCCACGATCTCGTTCGCGCAGCGGTTGTGGCCCAGGTGCACCACCTCTGCCCCGCTGTCCTGGAGGATCCTGCGCATGATGTTGATGGATGCGTCATGGCCGTCAAACAGTGCCGTTGCAGTAATGAATCGTACCGGTTCTTTCTTCTGACGGTTTTTCTTCATCGAAGGAAACCCCACCATCTCTTCATGAAAATATTCACTGCCTTCCTGCATACATGACTGCCGGTAAAATTTCAATTAGAACAGCGGAAACCCCGGCTCTCTCCTCTCCGGCCAAGTCATCTGCCGGCAAGGGGAGAATCCGCGTTCTTTCCGATCGGGCCCGGAAACGCCCCCAGCAGACCGGTATGTGCGGCATCAAGCCCCTTCCTCGAGCTCCCGGATGCCCTGCTGGATATTCTCCCGGATGGCCTCGAGAACCTCCCGGTGGTTCAGGGGAATGCCATCGAGCTCACGGCGGATCTCCCGCGTATCGAGAACATAGGTGAGCCCGTTCTTCCGGTGGGTATAGAGGAAGTCGACCTCCGGGTTCCCGAGGATGAGGGCGGTGATCGCCCCGGCCACGTCGCCCAGGGGCTGCCGGTCGATGTGGCTGTGCCCGAATCGCGCGGTTACCCTGGTTCCCTGGCCCGGCCTAGATGCGAGCTCGAACCCGCCGCCGGTTCCCCTGGCGGCCTGCGCCAGCATAGGGAGGCCGAGCCCTACCCTTCGCACCTTCTTGGTGGTGTAGAAGGGATCCATGACCCTCTCGGCGGTCTTCTCGTCCATGCCGCAGCCGTTGTCCTTGATCTCGAGTACGAGGACATCGCGCGCCAGGTCCTCCTCCACGGTGATCTCCACGAGATCCGCCCCGGCCCGGGTGGAGTTCTCGGCGATATCGAGGATGTGAAGCGCCAGCTCGATCATTCTCCGTCCTCCAGGATGCATCGCCCGTCCTGCTTCCTGATCGCTTTGAGGAGTTCCTCGAATGCGGGTTTCTCGAGAACCATGCGCGTGTACACGCTGCCGATGTCGGCAATGAAATGGGCGTCCGAGGATGTGACCAGGGGATAGGCCTCAAGCTCGGGATACCGACTCCTCCCTTCCCGGATGCCCAAGCGTCTCGAGACCTCCAGGGCATCGAAGGCAAGATGCGGGGGGATGAATCCGAGCTGTCCGACCACGCTGAAGCTCGGCCTGTCGATATGCGCCGCGATTGCGATTCCGCCGCAGCCGTGGATTCGCTCCACGAGGTTCTCGAGCGATATGCCGGTTGCGCCGATGAGCAGCCGCTCGTTGAAGCCCTCAACCTCTCCGTGTTCGTTCACGATCGGCTGCATGCCGAAGGCCTCCTCGTCGTTCAAGCCAGTGAGATTTTCATACACGTAGTCCTGGAGCCGGGCGAGAGACGGCAGGTCGCCGAAGAGAGCGAGCACATGGGCCTCTTCCCGGGTGCATACCTCCATGCCCGGAAGGACAGTCAGCCGGGTGCCCCGGGCGGCGTTCATCACGTAGGGAACGTTTTCGGAGGCGTTGTGGTCGCACACGGCGATCATGTCGAGTCCCTGTGCAACCGCCTCGTCTACGAGCGCCCGGGGGTGCATGTCGAGGTCGCCGCAGGGCGAGAGGCAGGTGTGGACGTGCAGGTTCACGCGAAAGATCCCGAGTCCGGAATCAATCATGGAATTCCGGCGGCACACGTGGGGCCGGCGCTCATCCATCGGTGAGAAGCCGGTATATCCTTCCCGCCACCTCGAACATCGGCTTCTCGCTCACCAGGATGGGAATCCCTTCCTTGAACGCCTTTTCGATAGTTTCCTTCTCGGGAACGCCTCCCTGGATCACGACGATCCCGGCGAGGTCCTTGAGCGAGGCCACTGCCACGATATTCTGGTGTACCTGCCTGGTCACCCAGATGTCACCGCTCTTGCTGTTGGCCATGACGTCACTCAGGAGGTCTCCGGCATAACCGCCTCTCACCTCGGAGGTTTTCAGCTTCTCCCAGCAGCACTTGCACTTCAGGTCCAGCGCCTCTGCGAGCTTCTCCAGATTCATCCCGTTCCTCCTCCATTGAGTTTCACGACACTTCTCAAGTGCGTGCCCTCGCCTACCTCGGAAGTGATTTCGAAGACATCGGAAAACTTCTTGATATTGCTCAGCCCCATGCCTGCGCCAAACCCCATCTCCCTGATAGTCTCATCAGCAGTCGAGTAGCCTTCCTGAAGCGCGAGCTCTATGTCTTCAATCCCCGGGCCCACGTCGTTGACCTCGATGATGATCGAATCGGGCTCGATGAACAGATCGATGGTCCCCTGGTCTGCATAGGAAATGATGTTTATCTCCGCCTCGAAGGTTATCACGGCGACCCTGCGGATGATCTCTTCGGGCATGCCCTTTTGCTTGAGGCGTTTCTTGATCTCGCTGGAAACCACACCGGCATCTACGAAATCGCGTCCCTGCACATGGTAGATGGCTTCGAGCGAGGGAGAATAATCATCATTCCTGGGCAATATGGCTGTCTCCCTGTTTCTCGGCCATGCAAATACAACCGGTCAGTCCTTCCTGGTAAAGCCTGCCGCAGGACTCGAACATGATGTACCTCGTCCACAGGATGGGGATCCCCAGCTCCTTGGCTGTCTCGATGAACTTATCGGAGAGAGACTTGCCCCGGCATACGAGGATGGCCGCAATATCGAGCGCATAAGCGGTCCTCACGGCCTGGGGATTCGACAGCCCGGTGATCAGCAGGCATTTCGACCGCGCAAAGGAAAGTACATCACTCATGAGATCAGCACCAAAGGCCGTAGTGATCTCGGTATCCAGTTTGTCTTCGCCGACTATGACACGTGCATCCAAGATGTCCCGTATTTCTGAGAGCTTCACCCTTTTCCCCCATTGATGGTATGTAGTGGTTAACATGCGGCCGGTGCTGGTGTCAACACAATCGGCGAGGCCTTCAGCCAGGTACCGGCCCGATAAATCAGGTTAAAACCGGCACTTGCATGGAACGAGACATCCGTGAAGGTGACAACACAAACGGTCATGTCCGCCTGCGGGCGGACATGACCCGTGTTCTCGATGGCACCTGTTCCAGGTTATTTATCCATCTTGCACAGCTGGCTCTTGTAGCAGAGGAAGTAGGCCATGCCCACGAATATGGCGCCGCCCACGATGTTGCCCAGAGTCACCGGGATGAGGTTGTCGATGAAGAACCCGCCCCAGGTGAGGTTCTCGATCCCGGGCAATGTTGCGGAATACTCGGCCAGCCTGTCCGTGCCCTTGAGCACAACGCCCATGGGGATGAAGTACATGTTGGCCACGCAGTGTTCGAAGCCCGAAGCAACGAATGCCATGATGGGGAAGAAGATTGCGAATATCTTGCCCACGATATCCTGTGATGCGAACGCCATCCATACGGCCAGGCACACGAGCCAGTTGCAGCCGATTCCGCGGTAGAAGGCCTCGGCAAAGGTAAGGTTCACCTTGCCGTTGGCGAGGCCGATGGCGGTCTTCCCGACCGCGTCGCCACCGGTCTGCCACAGGTTGGACTCGTACATGATATAGACGAGCAGGAGAGAACCGATGAGGTTTGCGGTGTAGACAACTATCCAGTTGTACGCCATGCCCCCGATTCCGAACTGGCCACGGGAAAGCCCGATGGTCATGAGGTTGTTCCCTGTGAAGAGCTCTGCTCCGCTGATAACGACCAGCATGAGGCCGACTGAGAACACGGCCCCGCCGAAGAGCTTCGACAGGCCGAGGCCGAGTGCATCAGCCGTGCCCGTGGTGACCATAGTGCACAGCTCGGCGCCGAAGGCTATGTAGGCCCCGGCGAATATGCCCAGTATGGTCATTTGAAGAAACGGAAGGTTCGCCTTTGTCTGTCCAGCATTTGCTGCTATTTCTGCAACCTGCACCGGTGTGTTGAAACCCATACATACCTCCATCTTGTTTGATTTATTATGGATGCTGCCCTGGTGCCCGGCATGATGAGACGCCGGGCCGTTCACCTGCTGTCATACCTCTCACGATGCTGGAGGTCCCGCATCCCCCCTACCGGGTAGGGGGGATGCGGTTGTTTTACGTTGTTCGAACCTTGCGGTTTATACCACTTTCCGTATCCTGACCGCGCTCACCTTGTACTCGGGAATGTTCGCAACCGGATCGATTGCATTGTTGGTCAGGCGGTTGACCGCGGCTTCGCTGTAGTGGAAGGGTATGAACACCACGCCCTTCTCACACCTGCCGCTGATGTCTGCATATACCTCTATCGCCCCCCTGCGGGACGAGACCTCGATCTTGTCGCCCTGTGCGATGCCGAGCCTGGCGGCGTCTTCGGGATGGATCTCCACGAAGGCCTGGGGCGTGCGGGAGACGAGACCCTTTGAGCGTCTGCTCATCGTGGCCGTGTGATACTGATACAGGATGCGCCCCGTGCTCAGCAGGAGTGGATACTCGCTGTCCGGGAGCTCGGCCGGGTCGATGTGCTCGCACACGGAGAACAGGCCCTTGCCCCTCGAGAATGCTGCGGTGTGGAGAATCGGGGTGCCGGGATGGTCGGTGTTCGGGCAGGGCCAGGCGATGCCCTCGTTCTCGATGCGCTCATAGGTGATGCCGGCATAGGACGCGGTCACCTTCCTCACCTCTTCGAACACCTCCTCGGCCGAACTATACCGCCAGCCGGCGCCGAGCTTGCCTGCGACAAGGGTAATGATCTCCCAGTCCGGCTTGGCCTCTCCGGGAGAGGTTACCGCTTTCCGGACCCGCTGCACCCTGCGCTCGGTATTTGTGTAGGTTCCGTCCTTCTCGCCCCAGCTTGCCGTAGGCAGCACGACATGGGCGAGCCTGCCGGTCTCGGTGAGAAAGATGTCCTGCACCACGAGGAGATCCAGGTTTTTCAGCGACTTCTCGACGTGCTCTACGTCGGGATCGGACATCATGGGATTTTCGCCCATTACCCAGAGGGCCTTCAGGGAGCCGTCGCCCGCCGCGTCGATGATCTTGGGAATGGTCAGCCCCGGCTTCTCGGGCAGGGTCACGCCCCACGCCTCTTCGAAGGGCTTACGGTCGGCCGCCTCGGTGACCTTCTTGTATCCCGGCAGGTTACCGGGCAGGCAGGCCATGTCGCAGGCGCCCTGCACGTTGTTCTGCCCGCGCAGGGGATTGACCCCGGTGCCCGGCTGTCCGATCTGGCCGGTGAGCATGGACAGGTTGGCCAGCGACTTCACGTTGTCGGTGCCGTTGATGTGCTGGGTGATGCCCATTGCATAGAGGATGGCCGAGGCCTTGGACTTCGCGTACATCCGCGCAGCCTTTCTGATGTCGTCGGCGGGGATGCCGGTGATTTTCTCGACGTGCTCGGGGGTGTACTTGCTCACGGTCGCCTTGAGCGCCTCGAAGTTCTCGGTGCGCTCGGAGACGAACTTCTCGTTGAGCAGTCCCTCGCTGATGATCACGTTCATCATGCCGTTTATCCATGCGACATCGGTGCCCGGCTTCTGCCTCATCCAGACGGTGGCGAACTTGCTCAGCTCGATATCCCTCGGGTCGACGAGTATGAGCTTGGCCCCCTTCTGGGTGACTGCACGCTTTACGAAGGTGGAGATCACCGGGTGGTTCTCTGTCGTGTTGGTGCCGGTGATCAGGAAGCACTCCGCCTGCTCCAGGTCGGCGATGGAGTTGGTCATTGCGCCCGAACCGAATGCAGTGGCCAGACCGGCCACGGTCGAGCTGTGTCAGAGACGCGCACAGTGATCGACGTTGTTGGTCCCGATCACCGCTCTGAAGAACTTCTGGAAAAGATAGTTCTCTTCGTTCGTGCACCGCGCGGACGAGAGCCCGGCAATGGCGTCCGAACCGTGCTCTTTCCTGACGGCAGCGAGCTTTTCCGCCACGTAGAGGATCGCCTCGTCCCAGCTGGCCTCCCTGAGCTCGCCGTCTATCCTGATCATCGGCTTGGTGAGCCGGTCCTCGTGGCCGACGAAATCATAGCCGAAGCGGCCCTTGATGCACAGGCTGCCGAAATTCGGAGCAGGTGCACCCTCGCGGGGCGTTGTCACCTTGACGATGCGGTTGTCCTTAATGTTCACGTCCAGCTGGCAGCCGACACCACAGTATGCGCAGGTGGTACGCACCTTCTGCAGATCGTCAGCCCTGCCCTGAAAGCGGCCCTGTTTCTCGAAGAGCGCGCCGACCGGGCATACCCGTACGCACTCGCCGCAGAATACGCATTCTGAGTCTTCGTATCGCAGGTTAAAGGCTGGACCGACCGCCGCGGTCGGACCCCTGCCCGAGTAATCGAGCACCCGGTTGACCTGGACCTCGTTGCATGCTCTCACACACAGGCCGCAGAGCACGCACTTGTTCATGTCGCGCGCGATCATCTCGTTGGCGTCCTCGATTGCGCGGTACATAGCAGGCTCGTCAAAACGGGGCGATTCGATGCCCAGCATGTAGGCGAGATCCTGCAGCACGCAGTCCCCGCTGCTCTCGCAGGTGATGCACTGGTGATGGCCCTGGGTCATGAGCAGCTCAACGGTGAGCCTCCGGGCGTTGAGCACCCGCGGCGTGCTGGTATGCACCACCATCCCGTCTTCTGCAGGCATGGCGCATGAAGCGACGAGGGACCGGGCCTTCTCAACCTCGACCACGCATACCCGGCATGCGCCTACGGGTTTTATCTGCTCATGGTGGCACAGCACGGGAATGTAGATTCCGTTGGCCTTCGCCACCTCATAGACCGTCTGGCCGGCTATGAATTCACACTTCTTGCCGTCTATGGTTACCACCATAACTTCTTCCCCCTCTCGGTCCACTTTTTTTCTGAGATCTTTCCTTGAAATATCAAAAATGATCTCAGCTGGTGCTTTTGATTCTGCGCGTTTGTGTGCCTTACTTCGCCGAGAATTGAATGCTCATTCGGCAGGTTATTTATATATATGATTCGGGCTGAGATCACAAGGGAATAGTAGGCATACCACGCTGATGGTATCGCCTTTGCCTGCTCTCTGGGATTTGTCGTTACAGCTCGTGAATCCGGGTCTTTTTCCGAGGGTTCAAGCATGAACACGGAAGGCGGTAAGTTCGCCTTCCGTGTTCTTTTTCATGACGTGTGACTGGGGAATTACTTGGAAGCTGCCTTCGACCGATCCGGCTGGCTTGCGCTGCCTTTCTTGCCTTTCGGCGGGGTGTAGATCAGTGCTACAACGAAACCGACCGTCAGCAGGCATGCAGCGATGTACAGGGCCTGCGGCTTGAAGGCCTCGAAGACGAAGGGCCCGATGACCCCGGCCGCGCTCCACGCTGTGAGCATGAACCCGTAGACCTTGCCGATATAGGCCGGTCCGAAGGCATCCGCCGCGAATGCGGGCATGGTGGCGAACCCGCCGCCGTAGCACGCCAGCAGGTAGCAGGAAACCACCATGAAGAGATAGTAATTGGACACGTAGCCCAAGGCAACCAGCAGGTAGATGATCGCCTGCGTTACGAACATGGTCAAAAAGACGTTGCGGCGGCCGATATTGTCGGAGATCTTCGCCCAGAAGAGCCTGCCGAGACCGTTGAAGATGGCTGCAATGGCCACCACGGTTCCCCCGGCGGCCGCTACAGTGGCAACCTGCTCGGGTGTGAGCTCACCGAGGAGCCCGAATGTCTTGCGGTAGACATCCTGCGCGAGCGGGGAGTGCTGGGAGATGAGGCCCAGGCCGGCTGATATGTTCAGGCAGAGCATGGCCCAGAGCATCCACCACTGGGGCCGCTTCACGGCCTCGCCGAAGGTAAAGGAATCAGCGGCCGACACCGAAGTGGCAGGGGGGGTGAATCCGGCCGGCAGCCAGCCCTGCGGCGGGTTCCTGAAGAGCATGGCCGAACCGGTCACCAGGACCAGGAAGATGGCGCCCCAGATGTACCAGGTCTTGGCAACTCCGGAGGAGATCAGCTGCCCGGCCGCGTCGAACTCACGGAAGTTATTGATCATCATCGGTGCTATCTGCCCCATGAAGAATGCACCCGCACCGAATCCCATAACCGCGAGCCCGGTGACCAGGCCGCGCTTGTCAGGGAACCAGCGGATCAGGGTGGCGATCGGGGTCACGTAGCCGAAGCCGTTGCCCAGGGCCGCGATAACGCCGTAGCCCAGATAGAGGAGCGCAATGCTCCCCACCTGGTCGGCATAGCCGGCGATGATGGTCCCGATGCCGAAGAGGATGCCTCCTATCATAGCCACGAAACGGGGGCCCTTCTTGTCGACGAGCGTGCCGCCGAACGCCGCGGCAAGACCGATGATGAGCATGAGCAGCATGAAGGTGTACTGGACGGTCTTTCCGTCCCACCCGTGCATGTTCATCAAGGGGTTCTTGAAAACCGACCACGCATAGACCGTACCAAGGCAAAGCTGTATAACGACGGCCGCCAGGGCTATCCACCAGCGTTTGCTTTCCAGATTCTCATTGCTCATTGTGAGATACCTCCTCCGTTTTCTTTATTCGCTCTGTTTCACGTCAAAAGGATCTGTGGCCTTTTGCACCATGACGAAGCGCATCCGGTC
>JBASVF010000202.1:0-4696 GCA_049275795.1 Desulfomonilia bacterium | reverse complement strand
CCCTGGAGAAGATCCAGGCGATCGAGAGCGACCGGGTGGTTATCGAGAGGACGGAGCGCAACAGCGGGGTCGGCGGAGCGACTACGAAGGGGCTTGCAGCCGGCCTGCGCATGGGCGGTGATCTTTTCGTGAAAGTAGACGGTGACGGCCAGATGGATCCCGCCAGGATGAAAGATCTGCTCATGCCCCTGCTCAACGGGTTCGACTATGCAAAAGGCAATCGCTTTCTCCACACCGAGGAGCTCAAGGAGATGCCGACCGTCCGGTTGTTCGGCAACTATGTTCTCACGTTCATGACAAAGCTCGCATCGGGATACTGGGACATCTTCGATCCTCAGAACGGTTATCTCGCGATCAAGAGATCGGCCCTGGAAGCCATACCTCTCGAGAACCTTCACAAGAGGTACTTTTTCGAGAACGACCTGCTGGTCAACCTGAACATCAACGGATGCAGGGTATGTGACATCAGGATGCCGGCGCGGTATGGCGACGAGGAGTCGTCGCTGAAGATATGGAAAACGGCACTCACGTTTCCGGTGCTTCTCTTCTCCAGATTCCTCGGTCGGATCTATCACAAGCACATATTGAGAGATTTCGCGGAAGAAGGCCTGTTCTATATCGTGGGGCTGCTGCTGATGGCCTTCGGGACCCTGTTCGGAAGCTATCACTGGGTTTTGTCCATACTCTCCGGTACCCCGGCCACCACGGGAACCGTAATGATCTCAGTACTGCCGATCATCCTGGGTTTCCAGCTCTTTCTGCAAGCAATCGTGCTGGAGATCCAGGGTATGAAAAAAATCCCCGACCGGCACGACTACAATCGGGATACCGCAGGGCTGGATACGGAACAGGTATCGAGGCGCAGTTCTATGGCCGGCTGATGCCTTCAGGAGGTGAACCTGTGATGAAAAAGCGGTTGGGAAGAGTCTTGTTCGTTTGCACCCTCGTCATGATCGTATTTCCCCTGGCAGGAAATGCCGCTCCCATTGCCACCTGTACGTTCGATATCCCAGACCAATGGGCATATTCCCCGCAAGCCGATTCATTCGAGCTGACCCTGGGCTTCGGGCCGGACATAGACTCCTATGATTTCAACCGGCCCTGGACTGCCGAAAGCTCGTGGCAAGGCTTCCATGGCCTGTGCTCGGCTTTCTGCCGTGTGACGATAAGCCCCGATGCGGTCGGACGCACCTTTGATATGAACTTTCCCTTTGGGCTCGAGAACTCGTACCATGACCTGGCTTACACGCTGACCGACGGGAACAGGGAGATGCTCTTGTACCGGTTGAGGGCGACAGGAGGCGACTGGGACAGCAGCTGCGGATGGGTCAGCTGGGAGTTCGCCCCGGAGTACCGGGGGAACGGCATAGACTTTCAGGGATACCTGATTGACAATCTCCAGTTTACATTGAATGATTTCCAGTACGATCCATATGCGTCACAGGATTGGGGGAACGTGAGAGCCCTCTCGGGAACGGTGACGGTGCACGTGGCCCCCGTTCCCGAGCCGGCGTCGATGCTTCTTTTGGGAGCAGGGCTGATCGGAGCTGCAGGGCTCGGGAAGCATCTCGGGAATCGTGCGAAAAGAACCGATCGGGAGCCGGGGGTTGAATAGCAAATCTGCGCTTCATGTGTGGGCGGCGGGTATCGCTCGAACAGCGCAGGATTCCGAGGCCTGCGGGTTCCTGTTGCAGCGGAGGGCCCAGGCACGCTTATGGGTGCCGTGATACCGTCGAGCGGTTTCCCTCTGGGCAAAGTTGCACCGCCTGTTGATGCGGACAGTGGACGGGAAGGCTGCTGAGCGTTGCTTAAGCACGACTGAGCCGGGTGCCGGCGTGATGCGCGAGGCGGATCAGCCGCAGGGTGCGGCCCAAAACCGGCTCATTATCCAATCGCAGGGTGCGAGGCCGAGCGATGCGAGTGATGAGGGGAAAATACTGGGTTTACCTGGCCTTAGGGATAGTTCTCTCGGGTGTTTCCCTCATCGCTTCCTTCAGGAACGTTCCACTGGAAGACCTCGCAGAAAGCATCTCACGCATCGATCCCTGGTACATAGCACTTTCCGCTGTCCTGAGCGTCTCCACGCTGTTTCTGCGCGCCATCCGGTGGCAAGCGATACTTTTCCCCGTGAAACGCACAGGCTTCTGGAACGCCTATCACCCGCTTGCCATAGCGTTCAGCATGAACTGCATCCTGCCGGGGAGGATGGGCGAGCTTGCCCGGCCGCTTATCCTGCACAGGAAGGAGAACCTGGAATTCTCGAGGGTACTGGCAACCGTGGTTGCCGAAAGGCTGTTCGATATCTTTACCCTGCTCTTGTTCTTTGTCTTCATTGTCGGCTCGGTGGACATGCAGCAGTCCATGGAGCTCGAGCTCGGGGGATACCTGATCAGCGATGCAGTGATCCAGTCCCTCAGGTCAAAAACGCTCCTTGCAGGAATTGTTCTATTCGCTGCGGTCGCCATCCTCATGACGTCCAGGGCAAGGATGCACCTGGCCCGAGGGCTGTCCCTGCTGCCGGGGCTCCTCTTCTTTCTGCCGGGTGCATACCGAAAGCGCGTCTCCAGCAGCATATCCAGGAATGCCCGGATCGTGCTCGACAACATATCAACAGGGCTCGAAGCCCTGAGAAGGCCCGCCCAGGTCGCCAGGTGCGCGATTCTCTCTCTCCTGATCTGGCTGGTCGGGTTCCTGTCCTTTTTCTGCCTGATCCCGGCAAGCGGTATATCCTCGATAAGCTTTCTCCAGGCATCGGTTGTGGTCATTTTCATCTGCTTTTTCATCATGCTGCCTTCGGTGCCGGGATATTGGGGGATATGGGAGGTCGCCGGGATCTACGGCCTGGTGCTGTTTGGCGTAAACAAGGCCCAAGCAGCCGGAGTGGTCCTTGTCCATCATGCCCTCCAGGTGTTTCCCCTGATCATTCTCGGCTTGATCTCGGCATGGATAATCGGGATGCATGCCGTTCGCGCAGGCTTGCAGGGAGGTGTGTATCAGGGCGAGGATCCCGGCGGAAGGAGCGCCGCATCGGGCAGAGCAGGAGAAGCGGCAGATGGATGATATAATATAAAAGGATAACCTCACGGCAGGGGCTTGAGAGGGGATCTTCTCAGGAGATTCTTGCGTCCCGGAAGACGGCAGGCACGATGCGACAGCAAACAGGCGCAGTTGTGAAGAAAATGTAACAACTTTGGTCGCGGGTTTCAATAATTGCCCATTGACGGTATTCACTGAAAAACATCGTGCAATGGTGTGATTAAATCAAACGGGTTCATACCCCACTGGAAACATGAATCATTAATTCTTGGACAGTGACTCATCTGCCAGGTGCGGCATGCCAGTTGCTTGAATGGGTACAAAAGTGCTCATCAAGGAGATCAACGATGAAGAAGGCCCTCACGACGTACATTCTGGCACTGATCGTCTCGCTGCCTCTCTCTGCCGCATGGGCGGGAATCATATTCCAAGACGACTTCGAATCGGATTCCAGCACCTGGACCTGTTCCCAAGGCCAGTTGAGCAAGTGGTCATCCGGATACATGGCCTGCGGCTCCACCTCAGGGTTCGGGCCCGAGTGGAAGATGGGACCCGGACACAACAGCAAGAATGCGGTGTACGCCTGGAAGAAAAGCGGGGTTCCCAATGGCTACAGGACTGAAAGCCAGAGGTGGCTTACCGGCTCTGATGTCAAGAGAGAAATATACCACCGATGGTACATGAAGGTACCCCCGGCCGCGCAGTTCAATAAAACCATCGGTCAAGGGTTCAAGTTCTGGCGATATATCACCCGTGCAAACGGGTTCAGCGGCCCTTCCGAGGTGTACCTCAACGTCAGGGGCGGCTCGTTCGCTACGGGAAATCTCACCATATATTCGACCGGCCAGAACGCCACGGGCAGAACACCCTACCTGGATCTCGTGCCGATTTCATCGTTCAATGACAACCAGTGGCACTGCCACGAGCTGAGGATCAAGATCAACACGGCAGGGCAAGCGGACGGTGTCATCCAGTACTGGCTCGATGGCGTGCTCAAGGCCACGCACTCGAATCTCATGCTGGATAACAAGTCAGGACAGGGCGGGATCCACAGGATCGGCGTCGGGATCGGAAACGTCTCGGACAGCGCCTGGAACCAGTCCGACTGGTCTGCAGTCGCGTTCGATGACATCGTGGTGAGCACGGATTATGTCGGGCCGAAGTCCGGTTCTACTACTCCCACTCCGGATCCGCCGGTTGAACCTAACCCTCCGACTGGAGGAAAGGTGCTGTTCGAAGAGAAATTCGAAGATACCGCATTCGGAAGCCGGGGATGGTACGACAATACCGGGGGGGTGCTGTCTTCAACGGAAAAAGCCCCTGGAAGCACGAGGTCTCTCGAGATGAGGTTCCGCCGTGGAGACACCGGTCCATACGGAGGGGTGCCGAGACGGCTCAAGTTCGCTGAAACCGATTCGCTCTATATCAGCTACTGGGTGAAGTACAGCGCCAACTGGCAGGGTCAGCCCGCATCGTACGACCATCACGAGTTCTACATCCAGACCAACGAGGACAGCGACTACAGCAGCCTGGCCTGGAACCGGCTTACCGTCTATCTCGAGCAGAATCACGGCAAACCGGTCATATCGATCCAGGACAGCGCGAACATCAACACCTCGTACATCAGGACCGATATCACAAGCCGCACGGAGAACAGAGC
>JBASVF010000201.1:0-2419 GCA_049275795.1 Desulfomonilia bacterium | reverse complement strand
GTACCGGGCCGCGTCGCAGGCCATGACCTGCTCGATATTCTCGACCGGGCTCTCGGAAAAGAAGACGCCGGCCATGCTCCCGATGCGGTTGACCCTCAAGGGAATGCCCGAGCGCCGGGCGGAATCCTCCATCACGCTGGTGAGCTCCTTGAGTGAGTGCTCGAGCACCGGGTAGGGATTTTCCCGCTTCAGAACCCCCAAAGTGGCGAGCCCGGCCGTGACGGCCAGCGGGTTGCCGGCCAGGGTGCCCGCCTGGTAGACCGGCCCTTCCGGTGCGAGCAGCGACATGATGTCCGCCCTCCCGCCGAAGGCTCCCACCGGCCTGCCTCCCCCGATGATCTTGCCCAGGCAGGTCAGGTCGGGCCGGATGCCCGCCAGGTCCTGGTATCCGCCGTAGCAGAACCGGAAGCCCGTGATCACCTCGTCGAAGATCAGCAGGGCCCCGCTTGAGGCAGTGACCTCGCGGAGCGTCTCCAGGAAACCCTCCCGGGGAAGCACGACCCCCATGTTGCCGGCGACCGGCTCCACGATCACCGCTGCCACTGCCGGGCCGTGCACTTCCATGAACGCGCGGAAGGCCTGGCCGTCGTTGTAGGGCAGCACGGCCGTGGTGGAGGCGATCCCTGCGGGCACGCCCGAGGTGTCGGGCACCCCGAAGGTGAGCGCGCCGGAGCCGGCCCGCACCAGGAGGCTGTCCACGTGGCCGTGGTAGCACCCGTCGAACTTCACCACCAGGTCTCTGCCCGTAAAGGCCCGGGCGAGCCGGATCGCGCTCATGGTGGCCTCGGTGCCGGAATTGACGAGCCTCACTTTTTCGAGGGAGGCCACGGCCCCGCAGAGCGTCTCGGCCATCCGGACCTCGAGCTCGGTGGGTGCCCCGTAGCTCATGCCCCGTGCCGCCTGCTCAGCCACGGCCTGAACCACCTCGGGGTGGCCGTGGCCGAGAATCATGGGGCCCCAGGAGAGCACATGGTCGATATAGCGCTTCCCCTCGGCGTCTATAAGGTAGGGGCCCCTGGCCTCGCGGATGAAGCGGGGTGTGCCGCCCACCTTGCCGAAAGCCCTGACCGGGGAATTCACCCCTCCGGGTATGCGCGACTTTGCACGTTCAAAGAGCTCAGCGTTCTTCACCGGAATCCCCCCTGACATAGTTCATGGACGACTTCTTGAGCTCTCTCAGGCTCCAATAGACACGGTAGTCGGATATGCAGGCATCCTCCGCGATCTCCTCGATCACCCTGCGCACCTCGCTTTCGGCCTTGCCATGGATCATGGAGAAGAGGCTATACCTGCCGATACCCGGCCTCTCGTAGCAGTGTGAGACCTCGGGCCGCGAGGCGATTCTCTTCCCGACCTCCTCGATGTCGCGCTCGGGTACGGCCCACACAACCATGGCCCCCGAGGAGAATCCGGCGTGCCGGTGGCGCAGTATGGCCTTGACGCTCCTGATGATTCCCCGCTCGCGCAAGCTGTTCAGCCGCGTGATGAACTCCCCGGTCTCCATGCCCAGCCTGCCGGCCAAGGCGTCGAACGGCCTGGTTCCCGAAGGCAGATCGCCCTGTACGAGCTCGAGAATGCGCCTGTCTTTCTCGTCGATCGTTTCCATGATCCAAGAACCTACACCGTTTTCTGGGGAGGGTTCAACCCCCAAGCAACCGCACCGCCGGGAAAGCGCCGCCTTGACCCGCACAATCCTCTCCGTGAAATCCAATGAATGGGAAGACCTGTCCGATCCGCCTATAGCCGGGTCCGGATATCTCCTGTCCCGCTAAGCCCCTGGAAGCAGGAAGGGGAACCTCATTATTCCTTTCGTAATCAACAGGTTGACTATAAGGCCCCGGAATGATGCTTTAAAAAAGTTCCCTAACAAAAACTCACTTGCATTATGAATCGCTATTCAGTATTATGGCTCGGAGTTCGTTACCCGGGACATAGGACAATGGACGACAGACAGAAGAAAAAAATGTACCTCACGGTGGCCGATCTGAGCACCATGGGGATAGCCATGGTCCTGTGCATCGTCCTGGGGCTGTTCGCAGGCTTCTACCTGGACGGCAAGTTCGGCACGGAGCCGATCCTCACGCTCGCGTTCATCTTCGCCGGCATTCTCGCGGGCTTCAGGATCATGTACAAGACCTACATGAGGTTCTTCAGCGAGGAAAAGTCCGATGCCTCCGATAACAAGTAAGGACCCAGCCCAGCGGCGGATCGAGTTCCTCTCGGCAGGGATCTGGCTGGTGCTGTGCACGGCCGGGTTCTTCCTGGCAGGCCCGGATTTCGCCTTGAGTGTCCTCATCGGCGGGCTCGTATGCATGGTCAACTTCCAGTGGGTCTACCGCCATGCCAAGACCGCCGTGACGCTGACCGCCCGCCAAGGAAGATCGTTCATGGCAAGGCGCTATGTCATCAGGCTCGCGAC